>JAJDJN010000006.1 GCA_030267245.1 Desulfovibrio sp. OttesenSCG-928-A18 | reverse complement strand
CGTGGCCCCCGCAATAGCGTCCGTCCCGCCGGCCAGGTGCGATGCCGCATGCGCCTTGGGAGTCCGGGCGTCCGTCAGCCGGCTGTCCGAGGTGCTGACCTTGCCGTCCAGCGCCGCCGGCAGCCCGGTTATGGTGGACATGGCCTGATTATGCGCGGCCGGCGGAAAAGTAGCCGGCTTGTCCGTCACGCCGGACCAGGGCACGGAGGACGCCACTCCGGCCGTATAAGGGCGGTACCCGGCTTCGGATGACAGCTTTGTATCGTCGATCACCAGGTACATCGGCCCGCCGTCGCCGACCTGAACGATACCGCCGTTCTGGATCTGGGCGGTCGTCAGGGCGAAGCGCTCCGCGTCGTTGTTGACGATTATAAAGGCCGTGGTTGCCCCGGCCGGCAACCGTTCCCGGTCAATGACCCCGCTGGTGATCTTGGATGCGTCCAGATCCGTGATCGTGCTGTTGCCGTGGCTGTGCACACTTGGCGGGAAGCTAGCCGGCTTGCCGGAAACGCCGCCCCATTGCGCCGTCAAAGCCGCCGCATCGGCCAGGGCGCGGGCTGTGTCGGCCGCAGCCGCCTGAACCGCCGTAACCCCGGCGTCCACATAGGCCTTTGTCGCGGCATGCGCCGCAGCCGTGGGTGTACCCACGTTCAGTGTACCCGCCGCCAGGCGCATGGCGATGCTGTTGCCGGTGGCCGTCGTCGACGCGCCGTGCACACCGGCGGATGCATCAGCAATATGAACCGCAAGCCCGGCCTCGGCCCGGCCGGCTGAGGCTTCGGACTCCGCCGCGCTTTGCTCTGCCGCTTCCACCGCAGCCGCCAGGGCTTCAAGATTTCGTCCCGCCGCCGAGGACACAACCCACATGTCCAGCTCGTCGCCGGCCGCAATGGGGAAAAATACCCGCACGGTATTGGACAGCACATTGGGGTCCGTGCCCATCTCTTCATATTGGTACAGGCCGCTTGCTTCCACCAGCGCCCCGCGCGGGGAACAGGCCACGCCCTGATACGCCAGAAACAGAACGTCCCGAGTGGGGTAATAGTTGCCCGGCAAGTGTAAGATGCCGCCGGATGCAACGGCCGCATCGGACAACCAGACCTTGCGCACGTTGTAGACCCCGGCCTCCATGCTGCCGCCGTCCACAATCTCGGCCGCCCGGTCCGCCTCTGACTGCGCGCGTTCCGCTTCCTCTTTGGCCCGGTCCGCTTGCGCCGCGCTGGCCGCCGCGCTGGCCGCCGCATCTTCGGCGCATTCGCAGGCTTCCTCCGCGCATTCCTCGGCCCGCGCAACCATGGCCTCCAGGCGGACCATTTCCTTCATCAGGTTGCTGGCCACAACCCACACGTCAACGGTCGCCCCGGCCTCGACGGGAAAGAAGACCCGCACTTGATTTGACAGCTCGTTTACGTTGTCGCCTATCTCTTCATACTGCCGTTCGCCGGGGTCCGGGTTGTCCGCCTTGCGCGGGGTGCAAACCATGCCGTCTATAAACAGGGCCATGATCGCCCGGCCCGGGTAATAGTGGGCGGGCAGTTCCAGTATGCCGCCATAGGGCACGGCCGTTGTCAGTAGCTTCGAGCGCCGGATGTTGAAGGCGTAAGAGTCCAACAACGAAGGGTCCGCCGTGAGCAGGATCTGGCGCAGGATTTCTTGCGCGGCGGCGAGGGCGTTGAACAGTTCGGCCATGAGTTCTTCCGGAGTCTTGTCCGAACTCATGGGCACCTTGAGCGCCCTATCAAGTTCCTCCTGGATCTCCTGGATCATCATCACGATCCGATCCAGGCCGTCATGCTCCAGGGTATCCGGACTGAACGCACCGCCATAAATGAGATCCACAATCTGCAAGCGCGGCGTGTCCCGGTAAACGGTCAGCCCCTGGCCGTTCGGAAGCGGCGGCCCGGAGAGCGGATAGCGCACGGCTGTTTCGCCATTTGGGCCCACCTCTATCCGGTAGTTGTCCGTGATTTCGCTTTCCGTATCCAGAAGTGTGCTGTTCGGCTCGCTGCGAACAAGGCGCAAATCCGCCGTTTTGTCATACGCAAAGGGCACGGGGAACTCCGTGGCGGCGCTGTTGCCCTTGTACTTCTCTTTGGTCTTGGTCGATTCTACAGTCATAGCGGCCTCGCTGAGGCTGAGGTTGATCAAAAAACGGACAAGCGATAGTGGGATAGGAAAGGAAAACGGAGGGTGAGAGGGTGAAGAAACTGCTCCTGTCTGCTTTGAATAAGACAAAAGGTTTTCTTGAACAGGTTGAGGCCAGGCTTCAAACGGACGATTTGCCTGCCGAGCCAATCGAACCGAAAGCGTCCCCCGAGATTGAACCCGCAAAGGAAGAACAGGCATCCCTTCCGGGTGTTTCTGCTCCGGAGCCATCAACATTTGAAGACCGAAAGCCCATGAACAACCTGCTGGGCAAATGGGCCAAAGTCACCGGCCGAACAAAAAGAGACTTGCGCCCACAGCTTAGGGCGTATGCCGGAGTAAAAACGATAGACTTGATGACCAAAGGGCAGGTTAGAGATGCCTGCATATGGATACAAAACAATATTCAGGCCGCAGCAAAAGCAAAAAAATAAAGGGGCGCAGTTATGGCGAACGAACTTACACCCATCCTTCAGGTCGCACGAGACATTTTGAAAACAGCCGGTATCAAAGGGATGTATATCAGGGATATAGCCGAAGCGGCGATCTCGCAAAACAAAAACATGGGGCTCCCGGCAGATGCGTTATGCAAAAAGCTTCAAGCTGCTATTGCTGGAAATTTGAAGCTAAAAACAGGCAAGCCAATATTCGCCAAGGTGAATTGGGACAAAGGGAGTAAAAAAGGTAAGCCAAAACAAGGGTGGTACAGGCTCAAGATCGAACGCGCCGCTCCGGTTGAAAATACAGTCCAAGCCCCCAAAATAGACAAGTCCTTCTTTGGTCGGGCAGGAGAATATGCTGTTATGAGCGAGTTGCTGTTCTGGGGCTTCAACGCTTCCATCATGTCCGTTGATGACGGCATTGATATTGTAGCCAGCAAATACAGCAAGTTTTTTCATATACAGGTAAAAACCGCTGCTTGTCAGGAAAACGGAAAATTCCAGTTCACCATCAAACAGGAGGCGTTCAAGCGTTACAACTCGGCGGATATGTTTTATGTATTTGTTATGCGCCAGGGAACAAGGAACGAATTTATTATCATCCCCAGCTTCAATATAAGCTTCTTCATCGGAGCGGGCATTATATCCGGGTCCACCGCTTACACTCTTGTCATTTCACAAAACGAGAAAAAAACTCAGTTTTTCCTCAACGGCGGCAAGGCGGATATCACACAGTTTTATGGGCGCTTTGAAGAAATCATTATGGGGAAGATGGGATGACCGCCAAAACAAAGGCAATCCTACTGGCAATTGCCATAACCGGCGCGGGCTGGCTCATAGCCAATGAAATCGGCTGGCAAATACAAAAAATGTTCCGGCGCGGAAGCGATGTGTTCGGGACCATTGGCCTCATCCGCTATGCGATAGACTTTTGTGCGATTTTCGTTTTGATAAAGGTGTATGACAAGATCCTGAGAAAGCTGACGTCAAAATAACATTGACATTTCCCGCGTTTTGTGGCTGTCATAGGCGTACTAAGTCTGTGGCAGCGCAAACGCGGCTGTGCAAAAATCGCGTTTACTCTCGCCCCGGCTCTTTTGCTGGGTTTTCTTTTGGGCTATAATCTGCCCTCGCCAGCAATTTGCCGGGTCGATAGCCCCTAATAAAATACCCTCACGGGGAATAAGGGCAGCGTCCACAGACGTAGTTGAGTCCCGGCATTTCTCACATCAAATGCCATACTACTAATCTGTGGAGGCCATCATGGCACAAGCTCAACTTTTCCCCATCGTACCGTGTCCCTTTGTTTTTAAGGATCATCAAATCCGCACCATTCAAGAAGACAACGGCGCTCTTTGGTTTGCAGCCAAAGACGTCTGCTCAGCGCTAGGTATCATCTGGAACGGGAAAGCGTTGGCCGGAATACCGGACCAATGGCAGGGGATGAGGAGTTTCCTCACCCCTTCAGGAAATCAGCGACTTAGAGCGCTTCAAGAACCTGGTGTCTACAAGTTGGCTTTCAGGTCCAACAAAGAAGACGCCGACGAGTTTACCAACTGGATAGCCTCTGACGTGGTGCCGTCAATCAGGGAGACGGGGCAGTACACAGTTGCCCCCAAATCCCTCCAATTCACCACAACCCCCTCCACCGCCGCCGACCGCGCCCCGCTGCGTGCCCTGGTCTTCGCCTGGTCCCAGGCCTCCGGAATGCATGTCTCCGCCCTCTGGCCCCAAGTCAAGGCCCACTTCCAACTCGCTCGCATCAATGATTTGCCCGTGGAGTGGATTCCGGACGCCCTGGAGTATGTACAGGGCAAGATTGACGCCTTGCCCAAGGTCTTGCCCGTATCAACCGCCTTACCAGCGGCGGAGCCGGAGTATGGAGCCGCCCTTGAAAGCAAGGTCGTCGAGCTTCGGCGGCTTATCCGCCAAGTCAAGGACGCGGCCATGGACGTTTATTTAATGACGAACGACTACATTCGGGGCGCGAAGCTACACCCCCTGCGCTCCAATAGCGTTGAGCACTTCCTCGTCGTCCGGGGTCAGAGCGGTATGGACTGCCTGCACCAAGCCTTTGACGAAATTGCCGACTCAATCCTCGAGAATGCCAGAGTAGTGCAGCTTGTTACGCAACTTTACAAAGTGCGGGGGTAAGCACCCTCAAGGGCCGGGCCCCCGAAAGGGGGTCCGGCTTTTTATGCTTGCTCCCGGCCTTGCAAGTGGCTATTTTCGAAATAAGGAGGCATTGCCTATGTCGCCGTTAAACATGATGCCGGTTGAGGTGCATTTCAGGCCGTCCGGGAAATATTGGCTGGCAAGCTGCCCGAGCCTTGATATCGTTACCCAGGGTGAAAATTTCGAACGCGCCCATAGTAATCTTGCTGAAGCGCTGATGCTTTTTTTTGAGTCCTGCCTTTCCAGGGGCACACTTGAAGAGGTGTTGCGCCAGGCGGGATATACGAAGGCACACGCGCGCGACGTCAGCAAGGCCGCACAACAATATATTGCTTCCATGCCCGATCATCGGAAAGCCGATCAATGCCCCGTTTGACGCCGCAGCACTGGAAGGTGCTCGAATGTGTATTCGTCGGCGCCGGCTTCGTTTTCGTTCGCCAAGCTTCAAGCCACAGGGTTTATGAAAAGGACGGCATATTGCGTCCTGTCATCATCCCTCAGTATGAAGAAGTGGCTGTTGAAATTATCCGGGGACTTCTGCGCACCGCAGGCATGGACCGCAAGGAATACGAGACGCGGCTGAAAAAGTGCTGAGCCTTCATAGTCCGGACTTGCGCTGATAAGTGAATATTCCGCCCCCCGGCACTCCCACCAGGGGGCGACTCCTTTCCTATCCAACACTATTCGATTGTCAAAGAACTGAAATTTTTATGCTTACGACACGATGGGCCGTTGTCCGTATTCCTTTTCCATGCGTTGATGCATCCGCCGCTTATAGCCCGGACTCATCCATTCCTTGATGTTGTCGAAGAACAGCCAGTCGGCCGCCCCCTTGGTAAACCACAGGTTGCCGTAGGGGATCATGCTCATGCCGTAACGGATAAATTCGTCCCTCACCCCTTCGGGATCTCCGTGAGCGGCCTCTTGCAAAGCGTTGACTATGCTGCTGATGTCACCAAAGGTAGGGCCGGCGATGGTTTCAAGAAAGTTGTTTCCAAAGCGGTTGGCCTTGCCCAAAAAGAAGTCTCCGTATATGCCCGCGCCGCCGCTCTGCATGGCTGCGGCCAGCCATGTTTCCAGCTTTGCCGGGTCCTTGGGCGTTCTGTTCTTGGCCAGGTCTTTCAAGGTCATGGCGAGATAACCGTAGGCAAGGGACGAAATCATATAATTGACAAAGCCCACCGTATCTCTGGTAAGCGCATCCGCTACGGCTCCGGCATTGTAGCCGCGCCGCATGCCCTCCTGCAGGCTGCCCCGTACCCAGCGCCGTCCGCCCATGGTCCGCTGCCAGAACGCTATCGGGAAGCTCTTGAATTGCATGATCAGGCGCAAGGCTTCGCCGGGCACCGTTCCCGGCCTCGTGCCCTGGGTCATGACGGCCGTGGTCCTGGCGTCCGGTTCAATAACCGCAAATTTGGCCTCATCCACAAAAAACGCGCGGGCCTCGGTTTCCAGGCGGGTGCGGATGCGGTCAAATTCTGCCTTCCTGGCGGCCGCCCACAGTTCCGGGGTATAGCCACGGCGCACTGGACCCTGCAAACGCTCCGGTAAAAGCTGGGCTATCTGAGTGTCGGTCAGCTTGCGAGCCATGGTCGGGTTCATGTACCGCTTGCCGTTGAAGGACTCCACCATATGCTTGCGGTAGATGTCCCAGCGAACACCATCAATACCGTGATACTTGAGCATGGCCCGTATGTCGGCCTGCAGCCCGTCATAGGCAAGGGCGCGCGACTCCCCCAGGGCGTTTGACAACCACTGAGCCATGCCGGCCTTGTTTTTCTCGGTCCATTGTGTCAGGCCTGTGACTTTGAAAAACCGATTCATCATGGAATGAACCTTGCCCGGAATGGTGTCGGCCTGATCAAACCTGTGCAGCAAAGAGCCGTTTTCCAGTTCGAAATAAAAACCAAGATCGTTGAGCAAGCGCTTATCCCTCGGGCTGTACACGCGCAAAACGTCTGTAATGGCCCTGGCATGCGCCTCTAGAAAGTTCACGCCGTTCACGCGCAGGCTCATGGCTTTGGTGGACAGGTCCGCCACAGCCGAGAGCGCGGCCATGCCGAGCTTGCCCATGCTCTGGACAGAGCGGTATATGCCAAAGGCTTTGGCTGCGCCTACGTTGTCCGGGCGCATGGTCTCCCCCGTCAATACCGCCATCCATTTTTCAACGTCGCTGGCAAGACCATCGATTTGCTTCAGCTCTTTCCTCCCTGCCTCGGCGTCCATTATTTTGGAATCCACGTCCAGACGTATGCGCTGCCGTTCCGCCTCGATCAGACTGCGCACCATATGCTCCGGATTGGGGCCAAGGCTCTCCATGAGCGAAAGAGTACGCGCGTTGCCCTCCATTTCCCCGACAATGGCCTCCCAGACATTCCTCCTGCCGTATCTGTCCATATATGCGAGATAGGCCGTGGAATCCTTGAAGTGCAAAACCCTGTGTCTGCCAAGTCCCACGGCCATGTTGCGCGGTGTGCGCACTGCCGGCGTATCCGTCGCCGCTGTAACCCGCCCCATGTTCATGACAATGGAGTCATACACTCCGTCCAATATTTCACGGACATCCGCCTTTGCCAGGCCGGGGAAAGATTTCTCCGCGTCTATTCTGCCTTCAACGAAAGAAACCCAGTCTTCTTTTGCGCCTATGGATCTGTCTATGAGCTTCAGCGCGTCATGGCTCTGCGGCAGCCGTCCTTCAAGGCGCGCAATGTTCGCCCCGGCCCGGTTCAGGCGGATGCGCATTTCTTCCGAAACCCTGTCATAAAGCTCGGAAAAATCCCGGATCATGGCGTTTTGCACCGAACCGGGCCGCATACGTTCCTCGGCGAACTGTGCCCGAAATTGCGGATCATCCCGCATCAGGTTCAAAAGAGAGTGCTTCGTAAGCCCGTTGGCTTCGGCAATATCCGCAATGCCCTTTTCAAACTGGTTGAGAAAGGTATCGAATATGGCCGCCCTGTTGGCGTCTATGGACTGTCTTGCTCCGAACATCCGGTCCGTGATCCCTACGAGCCGCGCGGCCAGGGCGTCGCCAAAACTCATACCCGAGGCCTTGCTTGTCTGTATAAAACTGTCAATCTCGTCGCGGCGGATAATAGTCAACGCGGCCTGTCTGCGCCTGTTGGCGTTTTCGGCCCGCGCGGCGTCGAAAAACTCCCTGGTCGCCTGCTGCAAATCCTGCGTTCCGCGTGTTAGTTTACCGTCGGCCGCGAGGGCGGCCCTGCGGCTGATCATACCGTCCACAATTTGGGCAGCGTCCGCTTCCTTAAGCCCCAAGTCGGAGCGCATCAAACCGGCAATACAGTCTTTTCTGCTTACCGCCATCAGGGGACCCTCATCACGCAATCCGCTATGGAAAGGGAAGCGTCTTCAATGCTGTCAATGCGAGACTTGTCCGCATCGATTTTTTCCAACTCCGCCAGGTCCGTCTCACTGGCCCGGCCCTCGCTTACCAGTTCCGCCGCCCTGATTTCATCCGCCGCCGCAATCGTGGCAGATTCCGAATCAGCCGCTTCAAGGGCGGAGCGTTCCGGCAAGGGCGCATCAGGTTGCGGCTCCGTGCGCCAGTCAACCTGATTGACCGCGTTCCGATCTTCGATTATTATTGAATCAGCCTGAGTCCTTCCGGTAGCGGAAGCGCGCTCAAGAGCTTCAGCCCCCGCCCCTGCTGATGACGAACGGAAAGGCGCAGCAGTGGTATCCCCGGCGACGCTCGTGTCCTTCAATGGAGTCTGTGGGCCGGGAGAAGCGGGGGCCTTCCTTTGCCCTGAAAGGGGCGCCGCACCCTCAAGGCGGTACATGCTAACAATCACATTTCCCGCGCTTCCTTTCTGTTTGCCGGCCACAACTTTAAGCTTTGCCCCGGTCCCATCACCCGCGCCGACAACCCACACCCTTCTGCCCTTGCTTATAGATGGCTCGTAATCCCTGATGATCACAGGCAGCCGCATGACATCTTCACGTGTGACCCGCAAGTGTGTCGGTTCCGTGCTCTTCTCACCATGTTTCCAGATGATTTTCACCATTCCCGCGCCTTTGCGGGAAAATCCGAAAGCTTTCTGGATATACTCGCCGGAAAAGCGAAGCTCTCCCTTGGACGTAAGAAAAGATGGCCCCCGCAGGAGGAGCAGCCGCTCAAATTCTGGAGAGGACAACACGGCCAGCACCTCATCCGGAGGCCCGCCCATGGGGTCGGCCAAAACTCTGTCATATGCTTTCCCTATGGCCTGCGACACATTGACGGCACTCGCATCAACCGGGTCGCCGTTCACCATATCTGAAACGGCCTTTTCCATAGCCCGCGCTATCTCAAGGCGCTCTTCTGGATTCGAGTTCCGGCGCAGAACATCTATAAAATGACCTTCGCCCGGTTTAACAATGCGCGCGGCTTCAACATACGCATTGGCGTTCCCCTGTCGCATGGACTCCAAAGTGTCCTTGAACCAGGCGCGCGAAGGGCTGTCTTCGGGCAGAGCGTCCAATACATAACCCATGTCCGCCCGTGCGCTCTTTCTGGCCCTGGCTCTACCGATAAATGCTCCCGCTCCACGAAAGACAGGCCCGGCGGCCGCGCCGAACATGGTGTCCAGAAATACATGCTGAGCGGTAATGTCTTCACCTTTTCGGTTCAGATCCCAGGCCGCAAAGGAAGATGAAAGGAGGTTTCCGGCCGCGCCCTCCACGGCCCCAACTTTGACTCCGCGCACAAGCACCTGACGCGCGGTCATCCCCGCGAGTCTCGCCCCGCTTGCCATTCCGCCGCCAAAGGGAATCAGGTTCACGGGGTCGGGCAGACTGCCTATGAGTCCGGCCCCGAATCCGGCAACGCCGTAAACCCAGGGGCCATTTCTGTCTCCGGCGTCAAGTATGCGCTCGCGTCTGCGCCGTTCGTCATAGCCGTCAGCGATTATTCGGGCGCGGACATTGCTCATGCCCGGCTGGAATTTCACGCCTTCACGGTAGAATGCCGATGCCTTGTACTCTTCTTCGTCCTGGTAAACTTCAAGGGTACCGGCGTCCTTGGCATCGCTTTCCCCTTTCCATATGGAGAGGCTCTCCGCGATACGGGCCCCCGAGCTTTTGTCAAAGGCCTGTCCGGCCGCAGCGCCTATGTACTCGCCCAGACCGGGATTCCAGGCCCGCCCTGCAAGGGCAAAGTCCCTCTCGTCCATGACTCCGAGAGACGCGGACATCTGTTCCACGGTGCTCCAGGTCATTTTTTTGCCCTCCAGGACTGGTTGCCGGCCACAGCCGCCCGCCTTCTGGCATCCGCCGCCGGGTCCACGGAAGGGGCATAGGCGCGCGTCTCCCGCCAGCGCTGGGACGGGTCACGAATGCTTGCCGCCTGGGTAAAACTCACCGCTATGGGGAGCCCGCCTTGCCCAGGGACTTGCCTTCCGTCATATACCAGCACCGCATGACCATCATCCGTGCTTTGCCAGCGCCCAGCCTGTTTGATTCGTTGCGCTTCCTCTTTGCTGGTGCCTTTTGGAAGAAGTGTTTCCACCTTTTCAAGGATAGCCCCGAGACCATATTCCACCCGATCGGGGTCCAGGCCCTGGATCTTGGATATACGAATATTGTGGCGATCCTCGTCCAAAATATAATGGTAGGGCTGCGTCAGTCCTTCAAGGGCCTCTTTCTTGCCTATTCTTGCCATGCGGGATACCGCTTCCGACATCCCTTGCATATGTTTTGCGCTTTCCTGCCCAGGAGCCATCAGAAATGCTTGCATCGCATACTGAACATCGCTATTTTCCATGGCCAACTTCCGGGCTTCGTCAGGGGTCATAACGGATGCTGCCTTGATATTCTCATCACTCAACAGGCTGACTTCAAGCAGATCCCGTGCGAAAATGGTCCGATCCGAATCGTTGATGGCTATATTCACAGCCGCCAGCACCCCGGGGGGCAAATCGAGCTGCTCAAATACCTTATGGGACAGCGCCCCATAGGCTACGTGCATGCTTGCCAGAAGGTCCAGCTTCTCGGCGGCGGGTACATCGACGCTTGTGATTTTTCCTTTCACTTCGGTAGCCTGCGCAGCAGAAAGCACCTTGGCCGTAAAGCCGGGAATCCCTGCCCCCAATTCCTCTTGCATGCGCATGTTCTCTCTCGCCTGAGTTTCCACGCTACGCCGCTGAGAAGCGCCAGGCGCGCCCCGGTCGCCCAAAGCGTATTCCCTGGCGGCGATATACCCGGCCTGATCTTGCAAGAAGCGCTTCTGATTAGCATCAATTTGCCGCAATGTGGCATCCTTGACCTTGCTCATCATGGCCGCGTTATGTCTTCCGATATTCTTGCCAAACCAGGCCTCAATGTCCGCCCGCTGCTGATCGAAATTCTCTCCGACCAACCCCTGGTAATAGGGTTGGATCTCCGCCTCCAGCGCCCGTTGTTCACGAAAGGCTGTAATGGCGTCCGTGCGCCCGATGTGTTCAAGGCGCTGCCCGAGCTCATCCAGATAGGAGCTGTCACCGCTTTCCCGGTACAAGGCGAAAGCATTATCCGCCTCAGCGGCAATGCTTTTTACCTCCCTCTCCGCCCGCGCCTCGGCAGCGTCAATATGCTTGTCCAGGACCATATAATCGGACGGCCTGAGTTCTTCCATGCCCAGGGCGTCATATATCGTCCTGTCAATGCGTTCGAACACCGCCTTTTGCACTTCCGGCGAAGATGAGGAGAAGTGCTTCTTCCGCTCTTCTCCAATGCTGGTCAAAGTCTCTTTGCGGTCCTGGTCCCCATCGCCCAGCACCTTTGCAAGAATGCGCTTCGCTCCGGCCGGGCCGTGTTGAACGGCCATGTCGAAAACCGCCAAATACAGGCCGGGGTCCGCGTTCACCTTTTTCCGCAAGGCCTCGGGCATTGCCGACAAAACCGGCTCCACGTGCGTTTCTTCTATGAAGTCCCGCTGCAGGGAGGCGAAGCGCTCAGGATCTTCGCCCGCTATCTTGCGCCACTCCTGGGGCATCTTGCCGTCCCGCCCGCCAGTGTTGGCCGGACCCGACGCCCTTAAGCGCCGCGCCCATTCCGGGGACTCCTTGTCCAGATACGCCAAAAAAGCGTCCATGCTCCCCGGACGCGAGGCAATCTGAAAAGCTCCATAACTGGTGCCGCCGGTCCTGTCGTACCCGACCGCCGAAGGATCGCCGCGCGATTCGCTGTTGGACACGTAGGCGGCGGCCCCACGCCTGCCGCTGGCGGCAAGATCCGCCCGCGCTCCGGCGAAATCACCCTGCTGCAGCCTGGCGTCGATATCTTCCCTGAGTCTGGTTTTTGCAACATCATAACGAAAGGCCCGGTTTTCCGCTTGCGCCCTACCGGGGTCCAGTCCCCTCCTTGTGTAGCGGTAAAGGTTCAGCCTGTCGGCCTGATCCGCCGCCCGCTGCCTGTCAAAGGGCGAGACATTGGGATCAAAGGCGAGTTGCATCTGCACGGCCCGCTGCCCTTCAAGCTCGGAGTCAACCCACGCCTCCTGCTGCCCGTTCCCGTAATCCCGCATGGCGTCAACGCCCGCAACGGCAACGCCGCCAGCGCTCCTTTGTATATACAACTGTGCCTGCTCGTTGCCGGCCCAGCGCTGGCGCAGGGCATTGACCTTTTCCTCGTAAAAGGCGCTGGCGTCGGCCTCCGCGTTGGCGGCCTCCTTTCCCCGATACTGCTGCCTGTACTCGTCTACCCAGGCCTGGGACTCAAGCTGAAAATTCTGCACATCCTCCAGCAGGGCAAGCTCCATCTGTTCCTTGCGCTTCTGCAACTGCACATCAAAGATTGCGCCGCCCAACTTGCCCACGCCCTGGGCAAGCTGTTGCAACCCCGGTCCGAGATTGCTCCCGCCCGCAGCCGCGAATTCCCCCGCGCCGCGATATCGCGCGGCCTGGCCGGCGCTGGCGCTTTGTATGGCCTGATTGCTCTGGTGTGGGATAAAAAGTGCCATGACTAGAACCTGTACCAGGGCTGCTGTGTTTTTGCGGCCGAGGCCGGGCCATTGGTCTTTTGCCATGCGTCGTATTGTCCGATTCCGGCCCCGATGCTGCCGAGCAGGGTGCCGCCCATGCCCAGGGCCGTGCCCAGGCCGTTGTTTCCGGCGTTGCGCCCCTGATACAGGGCAAAAGACCGGTCGTTGTCCGCCGCCGTTGCGCTGACCAGATGCTGCCAGGCGGCCTGCTCGGAGTTCTGGCGAATGATGTTGGAGTCGTATTGATGTTCAGTGGCGCTTTCGCCGAGCAGAGACAGGTTGCTCCCGGAATCTATCTGCAAACCCGAAGCGGCCATGTTCGCCCGCATTTCGCCCATGGACCGGGCGGCATTACGCTGCTGTCGCTCTCTGTCGTCGATGCCCTTCTTGATTTCATTCTGGGCGGCCTGGCGCTGCATGGCCGCGTTGTCCGCGGCGGCTTGCGCATTATAAGCGGCAGAGGCTTTTGCCTGACTGACCTGTTGTTGTCCCTGGACATATTGCCCGGCCATGGAAAGGCCGGTTGCCACCGCTGTGGTGGCGAGGGCTACAGAGCACATTAACGCTCCCTCCAGAACAGAAAAAAGTCTTCGCCGTTAATATTGACCGGCGCTCGGTCTATGCTGAAGCCGCACCACGCCAGCCAGCGCAGGGAAGTACTATTCCCGGCGTGTACGTAATTTTCCAGACGCGGAAAGGCATCCTGCATGGCATCGACATAAAAGCGCGAATGCCGGGCAAAGGAACGGCGCACAGCATTCAGGGCATCCGTGGCCAGAAGCCACGGAACTCCGATGCGGGAAAAAAGAGATCCCCTCGGACAAACCCCGGCCATGGCGGCTGGTACGCCATCAACAAAACAGGTCCAGGCCAGAACGGAACGGGACAGGCTTTCCTCCAGAGCCTCCGACGGCGTCTGCAGCCCGCTGGCCCAGACCTCGGCGCGGTCCGCTTCCCGCATGTGTCTGGCTATGTGCGCCGCATGCTCCGGCAAAGCCTCCCGTGCCTGCCACGTATTCATCCGAGCACCTTGATCCTGGAAACAACGGACTGTACCGTGACCGGAGTGGGCATCTCCGAGCGAATGCAGACGGACAGCAGATTATCCCCCAGATTGGGCATGGTCAGATGCTTGATCCCGGAAAACGGCGCGGGCGGAGTCCCGTAAGGCTCGGTGGTACGCCACCGCACATCCTGCCATCTGACACCGTCCAGGCGGCCGGGAGAGGTGGACAACCCGGCCTTGACGCCGAGGCTTTCATGGAAGGCAATATTGATGGTGCTGATCTGCTTTTTAAGGGCTACGGAAGCGCCTTGCTGCCCCACAACCTCAACCGGCATGGTTTCCAGGTCAGCGGCGTAGAGCAGACCGACAGTCACAAAATCGGACGGCGCATCGAGTCTGATGCTGCCGTTACTTACAGTCCTGGGAGCTTCCACGGCCCCACGGGACAACACCCCGACTTCCTTGCCCTCCAGGTGATCAAGTCCTGATATGGTTTGTGTTTCAGCTCCCTTGTAAGTCAGGGAACAGTCCATAAACACGGCTCCGGTGGCGCTGCCGCCATGAAAACGGTCGGCCATACGTTCGAGGTAAAACACGTCATCCCTTTGCACCACGGCAAAGAGCGAATGCTCGTAGCCATTGGGTACACAGCATATTGCCCGGAATTCCCCCTGGGTATCATGTCTGTGCCAGGCCACAACCTGATGCTCGGCCTGAAAGGTTAGGCCAAGGAGAACCCCGTCCGAGCGCACTCCCCAGATGATGGAGTCCGGATTTTTCTGATAGGCCCAATCCTCGATCTGGTGCTCTTCCAGCAAGTGGGCGGCCATGATGGACAGATCCGCTCCAGCGTAGGAGTCGGAACCGAAATCATATTGCAGGTTGCGCACCTGGCTTCCGGAACTGGACACATGCAGGATGACGTTGCCAACGATCATGGCCCGCTTGAGGGAGCTGCCCCAATAGCTTTGCGGTGTGGCCTTGGCCGTTTTCGGACTGAACGCGCTGTCGCCCTGGGCCGCCAGTTCCCACTCCATGCCTGTGGTGCCGAGGATGAGCGAGCGCAGGGGGATCATCCAATTGACGGCTGAAACCTCCTGACTGGCAATGGTCAATTCAATGGGCGAATCATCCATGACCGGCGTATAGGTGGCGAAATTGCCGTAATCGCCGCTCTTGCTCATCCAAACGGTCTGCGGCCGCCTGAAAGTGGAAGCGAACACCAGGCGCTGCTCGAACAGACAGACCGCGCCAGGATAGTCTTCAATCTCGTTCCCCTCGCCATCCGTAAGCCGGAAGGGGTCAATGTACTCTGGCGCGCCCTCGGACACGGAGGGCGCCACATTATAGTCCTTGTATTCCAGGTCCCCCACGGTGGCGATATATCCCGCCCGGCCGCCGAACTCCGATTTATAGACCCGGTATTCCCCGGCCCCCTCGACCGCTTTCCAACGCATGGAAATGTAATCACCGGACTGCCAGTTGTTCGACGAGGGCCCGGCAATTTCCGCCACAGCCGAGAGGGAGCTCTCCTTGCCGTCAGCGTCAATGGCTGTGACGTAGTACCCGTATGGAGTGACCAGCTGCGCGGCCGATATGGAGCCGGAAGAATCTCTTGCCCCGTTGACAAATCTCGGGGCATCCGCCCATGCCGGCGCGGCAATAGGCGCATCAAAGCGCATGACCTCAAAGCGCCAGTCCGCATGACCATAGCGCATGAGGCGCGTCGGCGGCAGATCCCGACAGGCCAGAAAGAGCACGTCGGCGCTCTGGGTATAGGAAAGTTGCCGCGCCTGCTCCAGACTGTAGGGACTGAAAATCTGATAGGGCTGACCGTCATCCGCAAGGACGAAACCCGCATGTGTGGCCACGCGCAGCCAGCCGTCACCAAAAACAAGGCAATATGCCTGCGTCTGGCTGAACACGAACTCAAGCAGCACGGCAGGGCCAGGCAACGCCGCCAGCAGCTCAAAGCCCGGACGCTTCACAGCCGGGCCGTGAGGCTGGACCAGGAAATTGCGCATGGTCCGGCATCCCTTGCTATACTTGGCCATGTCCACACGAGCGAGCAAGGATGGGGCAAGCTCCCCGGCGGTGAAGTCACTCTGCAGGGCTACTCCTGGTTGCATCAAAGTTTCCTCCCATCAGAGAACTGCCAGTAACCCGTTCCGCGCGCTTCGCTCCACGGGGAACGTACGCTGTGCGGGTTCTGATCCGACAGATCACTTACAATGGCATCGGCCATGGCAACTCTGTAGTTCTGGTAACACCACTGCTGTTTCGCGCTGTCGTTGAGGCGGGCCGAAGCAAGTTCCCCGGCCAGGCCCCAGGCAAGGGCATCAACAAAGGGCGGCGGCCACTTTCTGGGGTCTGTGATACGCGCGACATACACAAAAACAGCTTGTTCCTCATTGGTCAGGATGCCGTCAGCCTCGGCGATATAGACCGGCGAGCGGTTGATGCCGCCGTATCCGTCGATACGGACGGGCTTGATGCAGTCCTTGGGCAGCGCGTAGCGCAATCGGTATTCGGAACTGGCCGGCTCAAGGGCGGGCAGTTGAGCCAGGACGACACGGCGCTTGGCAAAGCCCCACTCGTGAGCCGCCAGAGCCAGATCGAGCACATGCGGAAACAGGTTCTCGCACAGGGTGCCCGTGGCGTCGTCTTCCTGGGGGGAGATGTTCAACGGCAACTGCTCTCCCCCCAGCCGGGCCAGGGCGATATTGAATAGGTGTACGGTGGATCTCATGTCTGCCGCCCTGACCCAATGCCTTTTACTGGTTCCCGGTGGGAACGAAGTCGTTGGCCTGTACGTCCGCCACCAGTCCGGCGGTGATAGTGCCATCAGCCACAGTGCCGGACACGGTATAGTTCAACCGTATATAACGCTGACAACCGTGCGGCAGCCGCGCGGCCACAAGCTTGCCCCCTGCGAGCAGGGCGGCGTTGGATACGGGGAAGCTGGCCAGGGTCACAGCGCTATCCAGGGCGTTGCCGGCCGCGTTCAGAGCCCCGGAGGTCAGCACGTTCACCGTGATCGTGCCTGCGCCGGTAAAGGCGGTCCCGGCATGCACGAAAAGGCTGATATCCTCCGAAGGCCCGATATCGCCGGCCCCCAGGTCAATGAGGTCAGTGGAAAGGGCGGTGGCGGTCACGGCCTGAGCCATGGAAAACATATTCTCTTTGTCAAGGTACATGGGATGCTCTCCTTATGTGGCGCCGTCTACACGATGACGCGGGCTTCGGTTTTCAGCAGGGCATCGCAGCGCCTGACGGGAATTTCGTCAAAGCGCATCACCTTCTTGCCTTCAACGGTATCGAAGGTGACGTTGTTATTCTGCCTGTTCACCTTTGCCAGACGTACACGGGTCCGGGTTTCACGGTTCATGTACCAGACCGGGCGGCCCATGCTCTCGTCGGGCAACCGTTCCGAAGCCGTGATGAGAAGGTTGACAAGGGTTTCGTCGGTGATGGTTGCGAGGTCAATGTTGGCGATGCGCACGGCGTAACGCCAATCGCGGACGACCAGGCCTATGTCCCACTTGTAGTGCGTCCGGTAGCCCTGATACTGGCCGCCGTTGCCGTCCTGCAGAGTCACCTCGCCCAGATCCTTGTGCTGAAAGCCGGCCTTGGAGCCCTTGGGATAAATGCCGTGGATGGTGTTCGCGCCCCAGGCGATGAGCCAGATGGAAGTCAGGGCGTTGGCCGCCGTGCCGCCGGCGTCGATGATGTTGTCCGAAGTGGCCACCTTGGCGTTCAGGCTGGAATAGCGGGGGGAGAGACCAAGAAAGCGCTCCGGATTCTTTCCCGTATCTCCATAAAACAGAGTATGCGCCATCTCCTGGTTCATGGCCTGCAAAAAGGCGCGATCCTCGGAAAGGCGAAACTCGGCTGTATTGCCGTTGAGGTCGGCCAGGGCCTTGTCCACTTCAGCATAGGACTCGAGCATGCCGCAGGTGTCCGTGACCTGCTGGGTCCGGCTCTTGCTCTGGGGTACGCCGTAGTTGAGCAGACGCCATGCCGCCGTGGGCAGCCCGGTCCGGATGGTGGTCTTGTGCCCGGTGGGCAGGTTGCCTTCCATGAAGGTCATGTCTTCAAGGATCTGGTTGGTCTGGCTGAGCAGTTCCACAATTTTGTCAATCTTGCCGTCCTTGTCGAGGCGCTTTCCCACATCGCTCAAGGTCGCTACATTATCACCGATTAAGGGCATGGTTATACTCCTGTAGAGTTTTTAAGGTTATCGGGAAGCCATATCGGGATACAGGACTTCCGCCGCTGTTTTCGCGCTCCTCGGTCCCGCGCCGCCCTTGAATCCGGGCTCGGCCAGGGCCTTGCCCACTTTCACGATGAAGTTGAACATTTCCGGATGCGAACCAAGGTTCGTCTGATCCAGCAATGCATACAGTTCCTGACTGCCGTATTGCCGCAGCGCGGCTTGCGCCAGCCCCCTGTCGGCCGCAAAAGAGGGGGACTTTGTAATTTCCGCTTCCCACTGCTTGCGCGCCGACAAAAGCGCTTCCTGTTGAGCCTTTTGGGCCTGTTCCGCTGCCTTGGGCACATACCCGGCATAAAGCTCGGCAATCTTCTGGGCCTGAGCCTGGCTGAGGCCGAGCTCATGGGCCGTCGATCTGAAATCCCCGAGCAGGGCTTCATCAACCCGCGTACCTTCGGCAAAGGAAAGCGCGTACCCGTCCGGTGAGTCCGGAACCTTGGAAAGCTGGTCATCAGCGTCCTTGTCGCTGCCCTGTCCGTCCTTACCTTCCTTGGCCTCCTTGCCGACATCCTTGGCGCTTTGTTTATCTCCCTGTTCCGTGTCCGTTTCCTTGCCGGCATCGGCCCGGGTCAGAAGGGTATCGCCGCTCAGATCTTGAGTCTGCTCCTGCTGCGCTGATTCTCCGCCCGCGTTCTGGGTTGCGTCGCCAGAAACCGTGCTTTCCGTGCTTTCGTCCGCCATGTCATTTCCCCTGTTTATTGTTCGCGCCTTGCAGATCCATGGCGCTTTCCAGCATCAGCCTGGACAGATCGCCCGGAGCCGCCCGCTCTATCTTCGTCGCCAGCCAGAGCCCCACGGCCCTGACGCCCTCGTTGTATGTGGTGTTGGCTTCGCTATTGCCAAGTGACGGGCCCAGCACGTTCCCGCTGCCCAACAAGCGACGGAACATCCTCCGCGCGGCCGGATTCTTGAGCATGACGCGCAGATCCTCGATCTCCTGTTCGTCGCTGGGCGGCACAAAGAAAAAATCCACCATGGGCAATGGCCTGGACATGACTACATTCCTCCTTCCGGCGCCGCGTCCTGAGCCGCGCCAAGGTCCTTGACGGCCCGCGCGCCCGAGGAGGCGACCTCGGCCCCCTGCTGCAGCGCATCCATCATTTGCTGTTGTTGCATCTGCTGCGCGCGCTGCTCGCGAATGGCCGCCACCTCCTCGTCGGAGCGGATCAGGCTGGGCGGTACGCCCTGCATTTCCGCCCATTCGTCCATGGCTTCATCAAAATTGATCTTGTCGATAATGCCCGGATATATACCGGCCACCTGTCCGGCAAAGCCCACAGTCTGGCTGATGGCCGAAATCCCGGCCTGCTTCTGGGCCTGGGCCAGGATGGAGATGAATTCCACCTTGACCTCCTGCCCCGTCAGTACGTCCGGAGGAAGGGCAATGAGCCCTTGCCTGTCCATGATGCCGAACACGCGCTCGATAAGTGGCTGAAACAATTCGGAACGCAGCCGGTCCAGCACCGGCCCGAGCATGAGCAGCTTTTCCGCGTTGCGCTCCGCAACCTCCGTGGCCGTCATCTGCTTGTTAACATCGGAGATCATCAGGAACAGGTCATTGTGGAAATGACGCTGGATCTGATCCTTCAGCTCGGCGCGCGTCCTCTCGGCCCCCTGCAGGTTCGCCCGGACCTGATACAGTGGGGAAATGCCTTCTTGACCTTGCATCAGTCCGTTTTGAAAATTGATCGCACCGGGAGAAACGTTCGGTAGCCTGTTCGCGAAGACGGACGAGACCAGCAGGGGCGGGTTAACTTCCTTTTCCAGGGCCATGCGCGAATCTTCCGTGATCTTCTGCAGTTGAAGGCAATCGCCAAGGGCATCCATGGCCGGGGAAGCGCCGTACACGTCGCTGGCCGTGGTGATCCAGCGCGGGCACAAGGCCGGAAACTCGTAGTAGCCGGAGTCCTCAAGCACTTCTCTGTGACTGCCTTCCAGCACGATATAGACCGAGCGCCAAGGCCGCTCCTTGCCCCGCGCCCGCCCCGGCGCAAGATTCTTGTTCGGCTCCACGGCATGAAGCACGGTCATCCAACGCGCTGTATCCTTTTCCGCCATGTCACGAATATTGTCCGGCACTGAGTCAGGCCAGGCCTGAACCATTTGGCGCGGCGTCATGCGGATGCGCCGATACAGCGTATCCACCCGCCCGGACTCCCCGGTGTCAAGGGCATACTCGCCCACGGTCAGGGTCCGGCAACGCAGGACGTTGCGCTGGTCCTCTTCGATGATCACAGCGCCGGTGCCGAAACAGGCCAGTTCCGAATAGAGGATGTGAATCTGGTCGTAAAAGTTGGACTTGGCGAACACGGCCACCATTTTTTCATAGGTATCATGCAGCCAGAGCTTTGCTTCTCCCGTCTCCGCCAGCTCCCTGTCGGTCAGCGTCAGAGAAAACCATGGCCGGGCAGGGCTGGTCAGGCCGGATTGCATGCCGTTGGCCAGGATGCGCAGAGCCATGATCCCGATGCCGTCTTGCAGGAGATTGCGCACTTCACCCGCGTTGGTCTCGTCTCCGGCGTCAAGAAAACGCGCGCGGCGCGGCAGAAAGTTCCTGGACAGATCCTTCCAGTGGCTTTCCCAGCCGCGCTTGCGTTCATCCTCAAGTATTTTCAACCTACGGATAAAGTGCTGCATTTCCTCTTGCGTCAGAGAGCTGTCCATTATTGCCCCAAGGCCTGCTTGCCGCCGGTTCTGGCCGGATCGGAAAGCCCCAGCCCGCCGGTCAGGATGGTGTCGCTGCGCCCGGAGGCCGCCTGCCTGCGTCTGCGTTCCAGATCCCCGGCCGCCGCCGCCGTGCTGTCCGCTTCGATGGGCGCGACAATGGCCGGGGCCACAGGCGCTTTTTCAACTTTCGGCGTAGAGCCGCCACCGCTGCACATATGCTTTCTCCTATGCGTACAGATTGGAAACTTGCACCGCATAACGCGGCAAATCATTGCCACCCAATGGATACACCGGAGCGGCAAAGGTCAGGGCCAGAGCGTCACCGCTGTCCGGCGAAGGCAGCCCGCGCTTTTTCATGTCGCTCTTTTTCTCCAGAGCAATTTGCCCCTTGTCGCCGGTAAAACCGTATTCCGGCGCGACAAGATCCGAGATCAGTTCCTGGTCCGGCGGCAGGGCTCCGCCGCTCTTCAGCCACTCCAGCAGCAAGGACCACATTTCGGCGCGTTTGTTGGCGTATAACTGCGGGCTGATGGCGGCAGAGCCGAAGTCAACCCCGATGATATTGCCACAGTGCAGTTGCCGCAGGCGGTCCACTACCCCGGCCCCAAGGCCGGTCTGGTCCACGAAAACAGCGTCCGGGCCGAATTCCTGAATTTCCTGGGCCACAATTCCGGCATAAGTCATCAGGTCCAGGCCGCGAAACTTGCGCAACCCGAAGGCCTGCAAGCCCTGTCTACGGATGAAGGTGCTCTGATCGTCGCCAAACCGCGCGACGTCGACGCCTAGGATCTTGGGCGCATGCTGGTACATATCCACGCGCAAAACCCGCTTGGCGGCCTCTTCCACAAGGTCTGACGGGATCAACTGACAACTCCCCGCCCTGGGGAACACCCCGCGCACCCTGACCCGTACAAAGTCGGAATCTTCACCGTAGTCCGCCACCCACTGATCCAGCTGCGCCCTGTTGGCCATACGCGCCGTGCGGCTGTCCACCTGCCGCGTGTTCCAGCGATGCCGCATGCGATGGAAGCAGCCGTGAAACTTGCCACTGTTGCGCGTCGGGTTGCCAAAGACGCACCAGACAGCCCCGGGCGTAGTCATGGCGCCTTCGGCCGTGTCCCAGATCACGTCCTCGATGGCCGATGCTTCATCAAAGATCATCAGCACATGCTCGGCATGCAGCCCGGCAAAGGCCTCGGGCCGCTCCTTGCTCCACGGGATCGCGGACACGAACCAAGTTTCCGGATGCCCGACCTGATAAAATTTTGTGGCGGTCCACTTGAACCAGTGCCGATGTATAGCCCGCTTGTGCCAGACGGACAGCTCGCGCCAAGTCTTGTCCGACAACTGCGCCCCCGTGTTGGCCGTGACCACGCCGGCCAGATGCGGCCGGGTACTCATGGCCCACAAAATGATCCAGGCCACCAGCGCGGACTTGCCGATGCCGTGGCCGGACACGGTAGCAAAGCGCACCGCCTCGCTGGCGGACACGACACCTTTGCCCAGGTCGGCCAGAAGGGACGCCTGCCACTCGTCCGGCCCGTCATGCGCGGCCAGTTCACCCTCGCCCCAGGGGAAGGCGTACTTCACGAAGCCTAGGGGGTCTGAGAAGAAAGCGCCCATATCGCGGGCAAGTTCCACTTCGGCGTTCACTGTCCCGCCCTTTTGCGTCCCTGCATGATGGCTTCAATCAGGCTTTCCGCGCCCGATACTTCAACCCGCTCCGTGAACATGCCCAAATGTTTGGCGATATCCGCCAGAGCTGCCCGTTTATCCACGAGCTTTGCCTTCTTGATGACGCCGGGGATATCCCCGGTAAGCTCGACGATCTCAAAACCCGCAACGGCGGCCGCAGCCTCGTCAGGCCACTCGGTGATCGGCTTAAGCTGTCCGTCCGGGCCGAAGAGTGTACGCAGATCAAAGAAGGCCATACGCCCGTACTGCTCAAGCACCCGGTCCGCAGTGATCTCCGTGCGCTTGCCGCGCGCGGTCATAGCCTTTTGCACGGCTTCGGAAACTGAAGTTTTCTGAAGTAGTTGAGCGCCAATACGGTACGCCGTTTTCTGGCTGTAGCCAGCGCGTACAGCGGCCTGCGTGGCGTTCAGGTCCTTGAGGTATTCGGCCACAAAGAGCCGCTGCTTTGGCGTAAGCTTACGCTTGGCCATTCTCCCCACCATCCTTGACCTCTTTGCGTACCCGGTACAGCGACCGGATTGCGTTGGTCTTGTCGTAGCCGACAAGCGCAATCAAAAAAGCCACCGACTGACCAAGGCCCTCCGGTGCGCCAATAAAATGTGTTGCCAGCGGAGCAAGGCCGGCCCCGGCCACCGTGGACCAAAAAATAGCAATCGCCCAGCCGCAGAAGCCCATTTTGCGCCGATCCTTTTTTCTGGCACCTGCCAATGCGCCGAGAAAAGCAGGGGCAAAATACGGGGCCGCAAAAGATACGCCGTCCCAGAGCCCGCGCAGCGCTTTGATGGCCAGAGACCACATGCCCGGATCATCCTCTACTGGCGTCATTGCTCTGTTTTCCCCATGGCCTGTCCCTCCATATCCTTCACCCACACCCTCAAGGCCGCCCGGTCCGCGCACATCTCCGCACCCCAGGCTATGTAGCGCCGCAGCCAGTCAGCCAGCTGTCTGGCCGTCATGCCTTCAGCGGCTCGCGCCGGCGGCTGCGGCGCCCGCCTGTCCGCATACAACTGCTCCAGCGGCGTCAATGTTTGCACCACCGTCACATATTCCTTCCTGGGCGCGGAACTGCACGACAAGAGGCCCGGTAAGGCCAGCAGGCAGCACAGCGTCAATGTCCAGGCCGTCCGACTCGGCAGTGGCCACAGCGATGGCGACAGCCGTCCGCGTATCTTCTTCATGTATCCCGGCATAAGCCGCCTCCCTGGCGCCAAGCACCGCCCGCGTCCGTTCCAGATCAGCCGTGACGGCCTGGGCCCTGGCATCGGCCAGCTCCGCCCGCAGAGCCGCAAGATCCGCTATCACCCGGTCCCGGTCCGCAATGGCGGAGACTTTGCCGACGTACAGCCACAGGCACAGGCACAGCAGTACGCCCCCGATGACAGCGGTGCTCCTGTTCATTGCATGGCCCTTTCCACAAGCTCGGCCTCGCCGAGCCTGCGAGATGCGTAATCCCGCGCCCGGCGCAAGCGGCGCGCGGCCTCGGCATAATCCCCGTCCGCCAGCGGATCGACATACAAGGCCGCCCTGGCCGGCCCGAGATGGTACTCCAGGCTGACCGCCACGGCCTGTATCTCTTTTGGCCTGTCGGCAAAGCGCCGGGATGTACGGGAGTTGAAGCGCCGTTTCGTGGCGCTGATGTATCCGGCGGCCACGGCGGCATCGAGAATGGCTACATCAGCGGGCGAGAGCACAAGCGGATGCGCGGCCAGGGCCGCCGCCGCCGCTTCCTTTTGCTTGCCGAGGTAGGGGGTGAATTTGCTGACAATGGAATCCGGCACACCCATGGCGAGCAGGCCGTCACGGCTTTGCTGTCCGAGGTCCACGCCGGTGCCGATGGTCACGCCGGAGTGCCCGAGGATCTTGCCGTTTTTTCTGGGGATATAGCCCTTGGTCAGGCCGGGCCGGCCGCCGTTCTCAAAGCGCTCCAGAACGGAGCGGATATATGCGTCTTCAATGGGCATGCTGCACCTCGCGGAGTTTGCGAGAAGCATAACATGGGGATTTTAGGCCCAAAACGCCAGGATGCGGTCAGATGCGATAGGATGCGCTACGAGGGACTTGACAGGGTATATTTTTCACCTTGCATGCCGATATGTTTTTATATATACAAGCTCCAACGCATCGCAGGGGCACCGAGGCAGGCTTCCTCGACTAACTCGCACAACAATAACAGACGAGATTATGCGGATACCGAACGCTTCTTCCGGGCTTATTCAGGCTCTTCTGCGAACCGTCCACTTCAAGGATGCAGCTACCCTGGCGCACAATGTCCGTATCGGCCAGATCTGCAGCATTCTGGCAAAGCAACTTGCGCCGGATATAGCGGAGTATATAGAAACAGCCGGCAGCCTACACGATATCGGCAAAATCGCTATTCCTGACCATATCCTATGTAAATACGGGCCTCTGACGGATGATGAATTCAGAGTCATCAAAACGCACAGCGCCATCGGGGAGAATATCCTGGAGCGTTGCCCCATATTTGATAACGAGAAAGCCAATAGCGTAGCGCGAAACCTTGTCCGACATCACCATGAACGGTGGGACGGCACGGGCTATCCGGACGGAAAGAAAGGAGAGTACATCCCCATGGAAGCGCGCATCGCGGCCGTAGCAGACGCCTATGACGCGATGGTAAGCTGGCGGATATACAAGCGGCCCTACACCCATGAGCATGCTGTCGACAGCTTGCAGAATGATAGTGGGACGCATTTCCAAGATGAAGTTGTCAAATCTTTTATTTCGTGCAAAGGTGAAGTGATGCGTGTGTATTCGGACCCACGCGTAGACACGTCAGCGGTATGTCCCGCACTCGATTCGGATGGGAATATGCCGACCTGAGCCCTGCGTTGTATTGTGCGCGCCGCCGTTTGTGGCGACCGCTGGGGAAAACGCCGGAGCGAGAAATACAGGAGAAAAAAAGATGTACGAATCAGACACCGAGGAGCAGCACTACGCAAGGATCCATGCCACTTTGGACAAACTGGACAAAGAGGAATTTGCGTCCCTGAAGGAATCCTGCGCGCTGAATGACCGATACCATGTCGGCCAGAATGTCCTCAAAAACACCTCTCGTAGCACTCGCACCTTTCCCGAGCGCTTTGAGGATTTTCGGTCCAACCCCTTGGGGTACAGCGCGCGCGCCCATTTTGTGGGCATGCTTGCCCCGGATGAAATCAGCTCCCTCGTTTTCAAAGGGGAATAACGCCACCGGCTTTGAGTGGCGTTATTCCCCTTCATACGCAGTTTCCCCACATATGGCACCCACTCCGTAGCCGGCCGGGCAAGCGCCTGGAGGGCCGCTTTACGGCGGTCCCATGTCCCATGCACTCTCAACCATAGCGACGCGATCATGGCCAAGGAACAAGGGCGAGACACCAACGACTATAGAAACACGCCGGAAAATAAAAGAAATTTTACAGAAAAAGTGCAGGAAGCATTTTCCCACTACCGTCAGGCGTTTCTGCAGCGTTTCAAGGGGTATGTTCCTGTGACGCTAATGGGGCAGATCACTACGGTCAGCATGGACAGCGTACGGCTGCAAAAGGCTGTGGAATCAATGTACCTGGACATAGACCGCTGTGTTTCCTTTCACCCCCTCATGGACGATGCGGGCGGCGTGCGCATTTGCGCGCACAAGGTGGCGGGCTTTTTCGCAAAGTGGTTCATGGTCTTTACGCCGATCATCGTCCCCGCCAGAGCGGTGGATGCCTTCCGGGCGCATGTCATCAGCTATCATGAACGCGGCTACGAAAAATTGCCGCCTTCGTCCTTTCGCTTCTGTAGCGCCGAAGCAGAGGCAAACTCCTCGGAAGAAGACCACAGGTTGCGCACAGAGGCGGACAACGCCTACGCCGCATACGACGAACTACAAGCTTTCAACGAGCACTTTGCCCTGCAGGTCGCCATGAATCCCATCATGGACATCCCCGAGCAGCATGGCTGTTTTTTGCATTCCGAAGAGCGCGAGGTCATGCTCTATATGTTGAGCTACCGCGTCGGCAGGCTTGACGGGCTGGATCTGGCCCTGACCTTTCACTGGATGCAGCAGACCCTTGCCCTGCGGCCCGTGCTCGCCTATACGGAGCTTCAGCTCCTTGAGCATATGGCGCAGCTTCCTAACGCGGATGCCACAATGTTGCGCCTGCGCGACCGACTACGTGAGCATATGAAGCTTGTGGACAGCCTGTTGCCCAAACGCTCCAAGCGCGACGCCAAAGAAGAAGAAGGGGACGCCGGGCTCTCGTAATAAGTCATTCTTAGCCCCCCGCTCCACGCATCCAGATCCACAGCTCGGCCTTTTCCGCCCGCATGACATTGTTTGCGTCGCGGGTAATGGGCGCGCCTTTTTTTTCCATGCGGCGCACTGTGCCCTGGCTCAACTTCAAAAAGCCGGCAATGGCCCTGACCCCGACCAGAATTTCAACAGGGCGCGGTATGGACATCAAGGACGCATCGTCCTGTTCCTGGCGATTACTCACCACGGCACCTCATTAACCGACAACAACACCAAAGCGTCCGGGGTTCGGCCCCCAGCAGAGTCGGCAAACTTGTCCCGAAAGATTGTGAGCAAAAATCCCTCCAGCTCATCCCAGGATGTTTTCCCGGAAGTCTCGACCACGATCGAGGATATTGCACCCATATGAGACGGATTGCCCCAATCCGCCTTGCAGCATGCAAAAAACTTTCTTCGGCGTGAAAAGAGTCTTCTGAATCTGTCGAATATCTCTTTCACCATTCCCCTCTCCACTTGCGCGCCAGCCAGTCTTGAACATCGGCCGACCCGCCCGATGTCGGGGCATAGCGGCCATAAAAAGCGCGCCGGCGGCCAAAAGTATTCCGGTATGCTTCCTCCCGGCATTTCGGGCACACACTCTGGTCTCGGGCGTAAAACGCCATGAAGACATACGGCCTGCCGCAGATCTTGCACTGCACAACATGCTCGGTCATTTCCCACTGCCTCCTTCCCTGTTCTGTTTTTGCGCTCGGCTTTGCAGGAGTGCTTTCAATCGCTTCTCCTGGCTTATCTGGCGCAAGGTTGTCTCTGTCATGAGTTCGCCACGCCCGGCAGCGGTAAGGCCCAGAGACACCACGTCGACGGCCAGAGACGCGGTAATCCGCAGGAGATTTGTCAACATACCTCATATCCCTTATTGGTTGTAACTAATTGCGTAATTCCTCGCATAGGCGCCTTTCCCCCCGCAGTATTGAAAACTCGCCCGGTCGAACCAGAGTAGCACCTTTCCTTCCCACTCCCCATTCCGTTGCTTGCTGCAATTCAGTATGCAATCCGGTTCGTCCAGGGCTTTCACAAATTGCTTGCCCTGCGCGACAGCGGCCTCTTTTTTCTTGTTCCGCCAGATGATGAACACGTTATCCACCATGTCGGAGAGCGCGCCCGTGCCCTTGATGTCCATTTTCCCCGGCTCGTCTTCTTCATTTTTCTGCTTCCTCGCATGCGCGACAAGGTGCACATGCACGTCATTGCGCTGCGCGAATTCCATTAAGCGGTCCACAAAGCTTTTTTGCCCGTTGTAGTCGTCTTCGCCGAAGCCGCATTTTGCAAGGGAATCGATGAGGAAGGACGTGCACCCATAGCGCCGGAACGCATACTCAAAAACGTCCAGGATGCGCTCGGCCTTGGCGGTTCCCTGCACGTCGAACAGGTACAGCCTGCCGTCGAAAAACGAGCACAGCGGCCCCCGGCATTGTTCCGGAGTCGGCTGCGATATCCCCGCCGCCTGGCGGTACATTCTGGCGAGCAGCTTGAATGGCTTGAATTCCATGGACGCGACGCACCAGATCTCACCCCGACTTATGGAGTCGACAGTCACATGTCCGACGACCTGGCTTTTCCCGTGGCCGTTAATGCCGGCCCAGAGCGATATTTCCGATTTTCGCAGACGGACGATGGAGTTCGTTTTTTCCCAGGGAAGAGAATACCCGGCGCTGTCCTTTTTGCCGCAGAAGTAGTCAACAACCTCTTCCACGTAGGACGAAGCGCTCCGAAGCTCCGGAGGGTCGCAGTTCCTTGCGAAGGTCAGATAATCCACAAGCCGCTCGCCAGCCACAAGCGCCTCGTTGGCGTCCTTGTACTGCCCGAAGTCGACAACCTTGCAGCGGTGTCGCCCGAGCCGCCGCAAGAGGTGCTCTGTCGCCTTCTGCCCCTGTGCATCCATGTCCATAGCCAGATAAATCGTGTCGAACAATTGCAGCCGGTCGAACTCGTTTTCCAGCCATTTGTCCTGCTTGTCGTCCGCTCCGCCGCCAAAGGGTACGGAAAGCCCCGGCTGCCCCTGCTCGTAGAAACTCATGGCGTCAATTTCACCTTCGGTGATAACGACATAGCGCCAATTTTCGGTAATGGCATGCCATCCGAACAGAACCGGCTCCGCATCTTTGGCCGCCCAAAACTTCTTTTCCCTCTTGTCACGGCATTTATAAAATTTGAGATTGCCGTCAATCAAGTATGGGAAAATGATGGCGTTCTCCGTTTCGGCGATCTTATACGCCTTCACGGTTTCCGAGCTTATGCCGCGCGCCTTGAAGTACCCTAGAACACTTCCATTTGCCGTTTTATAGCCCTTGGGAGGCTCCGGGGCTTTGTACTGGCGACGCTTCGGCTCAAACTCCATTTTCTCATCGGTGATTCCGAGAAAAGCCTTGGCCTCCTTGATCGCCTCACTCTTCGCCACCCCCCGGCTGGCCATGATCAAGTCAATCAGGTCTCCACCTCTTTCATCGGCCGCAAAGTCACGCCAGACGCCAGCTTTACCGCCGATATTCACGCGCAAGGAATCGCCACTGTCGCCAAAGATGTTGCCGACCATCCATTCCTGCCCCCTGCGTTGCCCGCCGGGCAATAGCCACTGGCACACCTCTTCGGCGCGTTCGGCCAACATCTTGGCAATTTGCCCGATGTCGAGTTTCATACCACGTTGCCCCTGGTGAATATGGCGCTACGGCTTTTGCCGCCAGTCTGCTTTTCCCACTGGAGCAACATGTTCACGAACTTGGTGCTGCCGTTGCGGCCTTTTTCGCGCACTGCCGCCAAGGAAAGAACTTGCGCCGCCCAGAACGAGTCAGCGGCTCCCCAGGCAAGCACTTCCCGAACGGTCTCGGGAGGATGGCCGTCTATTCGCGACAGCTTGTCCAAGGCATCGCAGCCGCCCTGGACAAGCGCATCCGTCAACCGTGGCGCTTTAGCGCCAAATTCCTCCTGCACTTTCGCTTGAAAGTTGGTAACAAAGTCAACGAGATCAGGATCGAAAGTCTTTGGGGGTTTTGGCTTTCGCCTTGTTTTTGCCTTTTTCTCCGGGGCCGGAGAGAGCTCGGCCGGCGACTCGTCAGAGTTGCCGGTAGATCTCTTTTCCTGTTCCTGTTCCTGTTCCTGTTCCTGTTCCTGATTAGGGGAAGCCTTTCGGGAAGCCTCTCCTAAAGCCTTTCGGGAAGCCTCTCCGAAAGCCTCTTCGAAAGCCTTCGTATAACCATCACCCATAGAACAAACTAGCGATTTCATTGACAATAGAGCTTCGAGCTTCAAGGGGCATTCGGGCAGCAAATCAAACTCGGACGCCCAACTCCTGACAACGTTGGGTGACTCTGGCTTGTTGTGCAAGATAGCCGCCGGAAGCCACACGAATCTGGCTTCAAAATCAGCCTTCACCATCCCCAAATTTAAGGCTTCACGGAAGGCTTCCTGGAAGGCTTCCCCGGACCATCCGAGCTCTTCCGCCATCGCTGCAGGCCCGGCTCGAAACATACCGGGGATAGGTCCGGAGAAAGGTCCGGTCAGCAGGAAAAACCACAACCCTTGCCCGCACGGAGGAATGGCGGATAGCGCCCTGAACTTCTCGTCAGACCAGATGCGGACCTGTACTTTGCGATACCGGCTCACTTCTTACCTCTGCCTGTTTGCCCTCTCGGGTTTGATTCGTTCATTACGCTGTAGCCGCCAATATTTTAAGCCTCAGCGCATGCCACCAGAGTCGAATATTCAAATCAAACACTGGCAGACACATCTCACGTCGCAAGGTCCTGGCGCTCACTAAAAAGCCGATTTCCCGCAAGTGGTGCCTGGTTTTTTCGTCAAGATTGCTCATGTCGCTGTCCCTCCACAGGGCGACTTTGCCGTCCGCAGACAGCAAAATGCGGTATGATTTTTGGCATTGCTTTGCTACCTCCAGCCCGCAAAACTATATGGCTTTGCCCGCAACGGCGTAAAAGTCGCCCATACAAAAAACCTGCGCAATCTTTGTTGTACGTCTGCCCGGAGCCCGTTCGCGCGCTCCTATAAAAACGTCTTCAGCAAAGGGAGCGCGAAAAGAGACCGCGAAAAAACTCGCGGTAAGGCCGGCCGTTGGCGCAGCGCATCCCTGGAAAGGGCTATTCCTCCGAAACCTGCTCTCTTTGCTCCTTGGGAGGGGGATGGGCGCTGCTCGTTGGTTTGCCGCCGTAGATGAAGGGGGCTAGTTTCTCAAGTGTCGAAGTATGGAGCCCTCTCCTTTGGTTCAACTGAACCCTTCGAATCACGTTGAGGTTTACACCCGACTCTTTAGCCAGCCGATATGGGGACCATCCATTAGCCTCAAGAAAGTGTTCGATGTCTTGTTTGATGTTCATAAGCATATAATAGCCAGCAGTAGACTTTTAATCAAGAGCATAATATCATTTGGCCACTAGCCAAAAGGAGATTATATGTCTATAAATAAAAGCATGACATTCTACGAAGATTTAATTAACGGCTTGAAATCATCCATTTCGAGCGACTTTGACGGGAAACCTTCGCGCTTGGCCATCCTGGCTGGTACGCACACGTCAACCTTAACTCGCCTGCTGGGGGGAGAGCGACAGAAGTGGCTAAACCTTATAGCGCGTATTGCCGACAGCGCCGGCTTGAAGATTGTGTCAGCCAGAGGGTCAGGTTCAGAACAAACCCGCGAAGTCTGCTTTATTGACGCCAAGGTTGTGCATAGCGGGTCCTCTCTGCCCCCGCCGTATGCCGAGTCCTATCTTGCCGTCCCCCTCGCCTCCGAGGCTGGGGCCGGTCCGGGGATTCTCCCTGCGGATGAGTTAAAGTCCTGGGTACTGGTGTACCGACATCTGCGCTCCATTGCCCGCCGGTCCAACCTCATCGCCGTCGAAATTGGGAAATATTCCCGGTCCATGGTGCCCCTGCTACACCCTGGAGATATTGTCCTGGTGGACTTGGACGATTGGGGACAGGACGGCTATTCATCTCCTGGCAATATTTTTTTGGTACGCGAGCCGGGTCAGGAGGGCGGAGGCAAAGTCAAGCGCGTGTCAGTGTCCGGAAAAGGGGATAATGCAATTATCAACTACTACAGCGATAATGTTCATGAAAACGAACCAGAACCCTATTTTCTGCAACAGGACTTTGACGGCGACTTGCGCAAGGCCATTGTTGGCAAAGTGGTCTGGGCCTGGACGGATTTATCAAGGAAGTAGCAATGCGCATCATTTATCAGGCCGGACCCCTTTTCTCCGATGCTGAACGCCGCTGGCACAAAGACCTGACCGCCCGTCTTGAGCGTGAAGGATACGCCGTCATCTGGCCGGGAGACCTCTTGTCCCCCGAGGGTATAGCCATAGCGGGCGCTGAAGCTATTACCCTGATATTCAACGCCTGCAAGGGGGCTTTGGACTCCTGCTCCTGCGTTGTGGCCCTGCTTGACGGCCCTCAGGTGGACGACGGCACCGCCTGGGAGATCGGTTACGCTTACGCCAAAGGATTGCCCGTATACGGCATCCGCACGGACAGCCGTATCGCCGGAGACACGGCGCACAACAAAGTTAACAGCATGATCGAGCGCTGTCTGTCTGGGCTGGCAAGGAATGTGGAGGAACTGCTTGAGTTGTTAAAAGAATAAATTCGCTCTCCGCCATAAACCGCTTATCGCCCCTCCCTGGAGGGGCTTTTTTATGACCGTGCCCTCTCTTGTGATTTGCATGGATGCCCACGAGTAGCCAACCGGAGTAAGAGAAAACACTTTTTATGAATTTGTTTTGCCAACTATAGATTTTTTACT
>JAJDJN010000059.1 GCA_030267245.1 Desulfovibrio sp. OttesenSCG-928-A18 | reverse complement strand
AGGATCTGCATCAGCAGGTCGGCCTTGTCGCTATCGCTCATATAGGTGCCTTCCAGCGAGTCCTGGAAGCTGATGTCGATTTGCTGACCGGAATAGCCGATCTTGGCCGAAAGTGAGTCGAGGACGGTGAAATCCAGCTCGGCCGGCGTTTCCAGCGCGGTCAGAATTTCCTGTCTGTGCTGGGCGGCATCGCCGTCCGCGCTCAGCAGCCCGTCAATGAATATGCGATCTTCGGACAGCGTGAAGTCGCTTATTTCGTCAATGGAGCCTGGTTCAAGGTCTTCAGCTTGCCAGACAAAGATATCCTGGCCGCCGCCTCCGGCCAGAAGGTCGTTGCCCATGCCTCCCGATATGGTGTCGTCTCCGTTCCCGCCAGTGAGTACGTCCTTGCCCGCCCCGGCGCCAATCCTTGCTCCGCCGTCGGGAGCGGTGATGTTCACGCCGTCGGCGCCGTCAACCGTGACGGTGGAAAAGTCGCTTGATCCGAACAGACTGTAGGTTTGGGTACTGCTGTCAAAACGCCATTCGCCGTCCAGGGCGAGGGTGTCCCCGAGCTTTGCATCAAGGTTCAGGCTCAGGCCGCCGCTCAAGGTGACGCTGTTGGCGCCGGCCGTAAACGCCGTGCCGTCAAAGGCCCAGGCCCCCGAAAGATGCAACACGTCTTCGGAATCACCCGTAATATGCAGACTGTTCACGCCCATCCCCGTAAAGGCGTCGGCATTGAGGAACAGGGTGTTGCCGCCGTTGCCCGTCAGATCAATGTCGTCCACATTGAGGATCTGCCCGGGGGCAAGGCCGGTCAGGTCCAGGTTCAGGTTCTCTCCGGCCAGGGCCAGCACATTGCCGCTTCCTGTGGCCGTAAGGGACAGGAAGTCGTCGGCGTCAACAAGGCCGCTGCCGTCAAAGTCACGCAATATGAAGACATCGCCGGCATCCTGACTGGCGTAGACAATGCCCGAAACGTGCAGCTTATCGCTGATATGCAGAATGTTGTTATCGCCGTTTACAAAGACGTGCCTGCCGCCGCTGGTTTGCACATAGACCAGGGTGCCGTCCAGTTCCACCTGGCTCCCCGCAAAGCCCCGGATCATCAGGGGCGTTGCCGTGTCCGGGCCGCGCATGGCCTGCAGGGTGGCGCCAGATATGCGCAGGCAGTTGTTGCCGCTGCCGGCCAGGTCTATGCTTTCTATGCCGACAATTGTCGTGCTGCCGACGCCAGCGTTCAGATCCAGTACCTTGCCGTCTCCTTTCAGGGTAATGAAGTCATCCGCTCCCGCGCCGCCGTCAATGGTCAGAAAATCGTCGGCGCTGATGATGCCGTTGCCGTTTACGTCATACAGCACAAAGCTGTCCGATGCGTCCGTGCCCACATAGGCCCGCCTGATGGCGGACTGCACGTCAAGGAAGTAGCTGTTGGTGCCGTCGTTGATTTCGTAGCGGACAAAGCCCGCCGGCGCTCCCGCGATCAGGGTCCAGTCGCCGTTCAGCACGAGGCTTGCGCCGTCTGTTCCGCGCAGGGTGCATACGCCGTTGGCTGCGATCCCCATGTTCTTCAAGGAATTGGCGAAGAATATGGCCCGGTTGTCGTTGACGTTGATGACGTTGACGCCGCTTACCATGCCGGGGGTGAAAGAGGCGCAGTCAATGGTCAGGCTGCCGCCGGCGGGCACGACCAGCGTGTCCGAACCGCCGTTTCCGACAATGGCGGCAAAGTCTTCCGCCGTTATTCTGTTGTCCTGGTTCAGGTCTAAAAGCGTGAACTCGTCATTGCCCGCCGTGCCCTGGAAGACGCGCTTCACGGACATGGCCGCGGCGAGAAAGTGTCCATCCGCGTCACTGTAGACGTAATTGCCGTTATCAGGGCCCTGGTAGTGCCAGGTTCCTTCAAGAACCAGTCTGTCCGTGGCATTGCCCGCAAGGTACATGGTTTCGCCCGGGGCAAGGCCCATCTTGCCGAGGCTGGCGGCGTCAAACTGGACGCGGTTGTTGTTTGTTGCTGACAGGTCGATGTATTCAAAGCCGCTTATGGCGGAGGCGTTGTTCCCAGTAAAGTCCAGCACAAGCCCGTCGCTTCCGGCCTTGAGCGTGTCGTTGCCAAGGCCGCCCGTGAGGGAGAGAAAATCGTCTGCCGTCACGGTGTTGTCGTTGCCCGCCACATCATACAAGGTCACGGAACTGCCCGTATCCGTTCCCACGAATACGCGCTTCAGGTCGGCATCCACCTCCACCTTGCGGCCGGCGGCGTCCACATAGACATAATAGGTTTCGCCACCGTCCGGCACGGGTCCGGGCAGCATGGTCCAGCTGTTGCCGGAGAGCTGGAAGGAATCCCCCGCATCGCCGCCGATGCGCAGGGCCGTGCCTGTGTTGTGAAAGCCCATGGCGCCGAGTGTGGACTCGTCAAGGATGACCCTGTTGTCCCCACTGCCCCCCAGGTCTATATACTCGATGTTTTGCAAGGTCAGGGTGCTGGCCGAGGCTAGATCCAGGGTGAGGCCGGTGCCGGACAAGGCCAGGGTATCGTAACCGGAGGCCCCGTCTATTCGGATAAAATCGTCCGCGTCAATCTTACCGTCGTCCGTAATGTCCATGAGCAGCAGTCGGTCGTTGCCGTTGCCTCCGGTATAGGCGGGCAGCAGCGCGTTGCTGATCACAAGGGTCTGGGCGGGGTTGTCCGCATTGGTCAGCGTGCGGTACCCCAAAGGCGTGTTCGGCTGACAGATCCAGTTGCCGGAAAGCTCGTAACTGTCGCCCGGGGCGCCGTCAATGGTCAGGGAGCCAAGACCCATACGTGTCAGGGTGTCGGGGGCGAGCAGCACCCTGTTGCCGCTCTGGCCCGTGGGGTCGCTGATGTTGACGGCCTCCACGTTCATGATCTGCCCGGCGCCGATGCCGCTGGCGGTGAGATCAAGGCTTATGCCGCCGCCGCCAAGTCGCAGCGTATCCGTACCGCCCCGGCCGTCGATGAAGCCGAAATCGGCGCCGTTGACCAGCTTGTTGCCATAAGCGTCCGTATTGCCGTCCACATCGACAAGGACAAAGCTGTCGGCGTTGTCGTCGCCCGTGAAGGAACGGCGCATGCTCGCGTCAATCCACACGCTTTGCAAATCTTTGGTGTAGACCATCCACTTGCCGTCGGGCAGGGGCGTGCCGGAGTCGTTCACCCGGCCGCCGTAGGCCCAGTCTTCTTCCAGCAGGGCAAAGCTGTCTCCCGCATTGCCCATGATGCGCAAAGGCGTGCCGCTGTCGTTGGCGTTCAACCGGGTGACGGAGGCTGCATCCAGAATGACCTGGTTATTGCCCGTTCCGGTGATGTCTATTGCTTCCACGCCGCTGATTTTGGTCCCGATGCCGATCAGGTTCAGGGTATTGCCGCTGCCGCTCAGTTTGAGCGTGTCCCGGCCGCTGCCGCCGTCAATGAGCAGGAAATTGTCCTTGCCGATGCTGAGGTCGTTGCCGGAAGAGCCCAGGATAAAGGTATCGTCGCCTTCGCCGCCGTACAGGGAATCGGCATCCGAATCAAGATAGATGCTGTCATTTCCCGTGCCGCCGTAAATGAAGTTCGCGCCGCCGCCGCCGCGCAGCATATCGTTGCCGTTGCCGCCGTAGATGCTGTCGTTGCCCGCCCCTCCGGTAATAAAGTCGTCGCCCGCCTCGCCAGCAAAGAGCACATGGCCTTCATCGTCGGCGGCAAGGGTGTCCGCGGTGGCTGCGCCAATCAGCTTGCGGGTGAGCGTTTGATCCACATACAGGGTTTTGCCGCCATGGCTGTAGAGATAATAGTCCTTGCCCTCTTCATGCTCCGTGCCCGCGTATGTCCACGAGCCGCGCAGTTCGTAGCTGTCGCCGGAGGCGCCGGTGATGTACAGCCTGTCCGTTCCATTGGACGCGGCAAAGGACGCAAAGGCGCTGTCCGTGAGGATTACGCCGTTGCGCAGCCCCGAGCCGCCGTTCAGAACGATGACTTCAATGGCCTTGAGCGAGTCCGCGTCCATGTCGGTGCAGTCGAGGATGACGCCGATGGGCGCTTGGTCCACGTCGTCCAGGCGGTGTTCGCTGTCATTGGCAAGGCGCAGGGTGTCGCGCCCCATGCCGCCGTCGGCGATGTGGAAGTCGTCCGCCCTTATGTAGCCGTACCCGCTGCCGCCGCTGTTGCTCACGTCGTGCAGGATGAGCACGTCATTGCCGTCGCCGCCGTACAACTGATCCTTGTTGGCGGCGCCGGCAGCGCCGCCGCCGTCCAGGGTGTCGTTGCCGCTGCCGCCAAAGAGCTGGTCATTGCCGGCGCCGCCCCTGATCCGGTCGTCCGTGCCGTCAGCGCCGTAAATGGCGTAATTGCCGGTGCCGTTGGGATCAACGGTCGAATAATCCAGGCCGGAATTGTCGTAGCTTGAGCCGTCGCTCAGGCCGCTGACCGTGATGGCGAGCTTCTCGTTTATCAGGACGCTGACGCTAGCGTTGTTGGTATACAGCACGTAGCCCGCCAGCGGCGAGTCCGACTGCGCGGTCCAGGGGCCGTCGGTGAACTGCACCCGGTCGCCGATTTCGCCGTCGATCCGGATGATTTGCGCAGCGCCGTCTTCCGCCTCCACCTGCCGGTTGAGCCTGTCCAGGCCAAAGGTGTTGAGCCTGATGGTGTTGTTGTTGATCGGATCGGCGGAACTGTATGAAGATATGTCAATAATTTCGATGCTGGAAAGACGAAAATCCGCAGCGGCATCGGGCAGGGTGAAATCCAGCACCGCGCCGTTCTTGTAGGCCTTGATGCTGTCAAGGCCGCTGCCCCCGTCGATTTTGGCAAAAGTCGAAGGGGAGATGGTGTCGTTGGCCGAGGTGACGATAAAAATGTCCTGGCCCGCCTCGCCGTAGAGGGCGGACTCGGGATTCGCGCTGTCGTCGTAAATGATGTCGTTGCCGCCGCCGGCGTATATGGTATCCTGGCCGCCGCCGCCGCGAATGGTGTCGTCGGTGGAGCTGCCGAAGATGCTTTCGTTCTTGCCGCTGCCGGTGAAATTGTTGGAGGCGTGAATCTCGACGCTGACCTTGGCGGAGGCCAGGTTATAGCCGTCGGTGGTCTGGTAGATGAAGTCGCATTCCGTCATCTTGCCGCCATGGGCCAGCTCGCGGTAAGCCTTGCCTTCGGGGTCGAGGACGTAGGTCAGTTTGCCGTTCGCGTCGAGTTCATATTTGCCGAAAGAACCGGTTTTATCGCCCGTGAGGCTTGTGAGCGCATCGCCGTCCGGGTCCTTGTCGTTGTCCAGCACATTGACGCCGATCTTGTCATGCACGGAATGGTTGACCCTGTCCGTGGGCGCCATGATCACGATGTTGTCGTCTTTGGGGGCCGGGGCGTTGTCGTCATCCTTGATGCTGGTGCGCACCTGATGGCGGGTATCGCTTCTGATCGCCTCGTTGCCGCTGACGCTTGCTATGGAGACTGAAAATTCGTCGTCCGGCTCCACAAGTTTGTCGTTGATCAGGGTGTTCATGACCCAGGTGGCCGTGTCGTCGCCGACCGGGATTTTCAGTTCCACCAGCATGTGGTCCTTGCCCACTTCAATGATGTTGCCGCCGACGGTTTTTTGCAGCACGCCTTCAATGTTGCCCTTAACCCGCTCCACGCGCAGGACCACGGTGATTTCTTCCCGGGCCGTGCCGCTTTCCAGGTAGACGGTATAGCTGTTCGCGGCCTTGGCCGGATCCGCGACAAATTCGGCATCATCCGTTGAAGCCGGGTATGTGGCGCCGTCTTGACCGACAAAGTTGGTCGAATGGGCTTCTTCGATTTCATCCTTGGCCTGCGTGAGGGCGACGACGGGGCCGTTCAGGGAATCGGTGATGTTTATGGTGTGTCTGCTCTCTTCACTGCCGCTGCCGTTTTTGATGCGGGCTTCGTTTCCCTCCACCCCGACAATGGCAACGGTCAGATTTTCAAGGGGCTCGGTGTAGGGATCGTCCAGCAGCGCGCCAGTGAAGGTTACTGTTTCAATGGCCTTGCCCGCGCTGATATCGACCTTGATGATATGCTTGCCGGGGAAGGGGTTATTGATGAGGTCATCCGGCGCCAGGTACCCGGGGTGGGTCTGGATGTGGTAGTCATAGCTGTTATCGGGCGTGCCGTATCCCCCGTCGGGGCTGAGTTTCGCGCTGCCGTCAGCGATTTCCAGGTAGACTGTTACCGGCTGCGTGGACTGTTTGGACAGGTGAATTTCAAAGCTGAGGTCGCCGTCGGCTTCGGAAACGGTCTGGCTGCCATCCTTGAAATAGACCAGGGGGCCGGTATTGCCGTCATCCTCGATGATGGTGACGGCCTTGCGCTCCTCGCCCGTGGCCAGCTTGATGAAATCGTCGCTCACGTCGCTGATGGTCAGGGTAAATGATTCATCGTTTTCGCTGGTGCTGTCGTCGGGGATGGTGACGTCGAAGTAAAAGCGCCATTTGCCCCCTTCCTCCCTCCAGCCCCCTTCCTCGCTGGTGCCGCTGGAAAAGCTCAGGCTTTTGGGCGAGAGCAGGTAGTCCGAGCCGCCGCTGGCCGGGTCGGTATTGGGGGCGCCGCCATCGCTGTAGGCGAACTTTACGGTGAAGGAAGAAGTGCAGGGCTTGTCCATCTCCAGGTAAAAGCCCTTGTCGTTGCCTTCCGTCACCGTGGCCAGGCCGCCGGCATGATGTATGGACAGTGTGGGGCTACTGCCGCCGGGCTCGTCAATGGCCATTTCCAGGCGGTTGCTGTCCACATGGGCGTAGGTGGCGTCGGCCAGGTGAATCTGATAGCGCTCCCGGCCCTCATTGGCCGTGTCGGTGGCGATGGGCAGCTCGAATTCAACGCCGTTCCTGTATTCATAGTCCTTGGGAATGATGATCGAAAAGCTGTTCTTGCTGTCGTTCCAGCCGCCGTATGCCAGACCGTTGTCGGTGAGCCAGGTTTCAAAGGCCGCGAGATCGAAATCGGCCTTGTTCACGCCGTGGACGTTGGTGATGACAAAGGTCACGGTAACGTCATAGTCCAGCTTGCCGTCGCCCCAGATCTTTTCGGGCGATTGGGGATCGGAGGGGTTGTCAAACCAAATTTCCTGCCCGGTCTGGTTGTCCTCCATGTCATGGCGATGGCCGTAGATGTCGTTGCCCCGGAAGCTCAGCTTGAAGGTGGGGGCATTGCCTTCGTTGGAAAGATAGACGGTCTCGCTGCCCGAGCCTGTCCGCTCGTCGGAATAGATGCATTCAAGGTGCAGCCCGGACCACTTGTCGGGTGTTGTGGAGGCCTGTACCCAGACTTCCGCGTAATTGCCCGCAATGACCTGAGATTCACCGCCTTCGGAAGCAATTACCTTGGCCGTGTAGCGTTCTCCGTCGTATTCCGGCCGCGCGCCCTCTGTGTCGGAGGGAACCCGGGTGCCGTCCGGCAGCTTCCACATTTCGCCCTCGGCGTCGGTCCGTATGCTTTTGGGCAGTTCCAGAAGGGCCCAAGTTTGGTCAAGGCCGATGGTCACTGCATAGGCGCAGTATTCGCCGTTGCCGTCGCTTCTGGTTACGAGCTTCACGCCCCTGGCCTCGGCCTCCTCGGGCGACAGCCTGGAGTCGCGCACTATGCTGCCGTCGGTATTGTACAGCACCACGGTAACGGTGATCGGCTCCTGCGCCGTCCTGGAACTGGTCACTCGAAAAACGATATCCTGGTTGGCGTCATAATCCGCGCTTGCGGGGTCGCCGATGACCGTTGAACTGCTCGTCCAGTGCTCCGGGGTATTCTTCCGCACGGCCTCGTCAGGGTCGTTGCATTTGATGTTTATGCCCGGGCCGTTGTTTTCGTCGTATATCTGCGTGGTTACGCCGTCTTTGCCGGCGGCGGCCGAGGCTTCGGAGCCGTCCATCCTTTCCACGGACAGGGTATAGGACTCGTTCGGCTTTTCCGAAATGTCGTCGTTGTATACGGGCATGTTCAGATAGGCCGAGGCGGAGCCTTCGGCAATGGTGAAATCAAAAAGAATGCCGTCCGTATCGTCAGAGCCGTTGGCGTAACGGATGTTATCCACGTTGTAGCCGGTATTGGCCTCCTGCAGCTTGACGAGCAGGTCGCTCAGTTCCAGGGGCTGCCCGTCGCCGCGCGGCGGGCAGAAGTCCTCGATGCCCATGTCCCGGTCCGCATCGTTGTTGAAGGACAGCTTCATGGTCACGAGCACGGCCTGGGTGGTGGCCGTGCTGGCCAGGAAGGTATATTCCACAAGGCCGGCGTTCTCGCTCGCCGAACTCTGGCCGCTCATGGAAAAGACCGGGCCGTCCAGGTGGCCGCCGCCCGCGCCGTGCCTCCTGCTGCCGTCCGCATTGGCATTAATGTAGGTGTCGTGGGTGACGCCGTCATCATCGGTATAGATGGTGTTGTAGGCCTCTTCCCAGGCGGAGGTGTCATCCACGATAACGGTTTTTACGGAACTGGAGACCGCAAGTCCGTTGTCCGCAAAGCTTTGGGTGATGCTGGCATCAAGCAGGCGGGCTTCGTTGCCGTGGGCGCTGGCTATTTCCAGTTCGAAGCGCGTGCTTTTTTGCGAATTGGCGCTGTCCAGTATTTCCACGGGAAAATCGGAGCTGCTGTGCCCGGCCTCGATGAGGACCATTATATAGGCTTGCCCGTCCACGATCACAAAGTGGGTTGAGCGGTATTCGACGCCCCATTCGGCGGGATTGAACCCGTCCCCGGCCGCCGGAGCGTACTTGACATACACGGTGACGTCTTCGTCGGCCTTGTAGAGGGCGCCGTTTTCATCGCGCAGTTCCACCGTGTACATGGCGTCCCTGCCGTAGTCGGCCGTGGCCGATTCCGAAACAAAGCGCGTGCCGCGCAGGGTGACGTAGGGGCCGTCAAGGAGCAGGTTGGCTTCTTCCGGGCTGTAGTCGATGTTGCCGTCTTTGCCGTTTTGCACAAGGGTCGGGTCGTCAACAATGACGGCGGAAACACTGGGCGCGCTTGCGCTTCTGGTGCCCTCGCTGCCCTTGACCTCCGTTATCCGGATGCTGAAGGCCTCGTCCGGCTCGCTGAACACGTCATCCTTGATCCGGATGTTGAAGTTGACGGTGCCGTCTTTGTTGGGGCCTGTATAGCCCTCCGGGATAACGATGCTTATGCTGCCGTCGTCATTGACGGAATAATCGGTGATGCGCGGCTCGGCGCCCTCGTCCAGGATGCTGAAGCCTGCTTTTGTCCAGTCAAAGTCGGCAAGATCCGCCCCCCCGCCGGCGCTTTCCAGCTTCAGGGTCACGGTCATGGCTTCGGAGGGTATGGCGTTTTGCGCGGGAGAGCCGGCCTTGTTGCCCAGGGTCAGGGTAAAGGTCGCCCCTTCCTTGACCAGTTCGCCCTGCTCGTTGAGGCGGCTTTCATAAAAGACGCCCGAGCCCCCGGCCACATGCCTGATGCCGACCACGGGGCCGTCCATGTCGTCGTCGATAATGCAGTTGGTCCAGTACTGATCCGGGTTGATCGTTGCTTCCCCGCCGGAAACGTAGGTAATTTCCACGATGAATTCTTCAAGCCCTTCGGAAAAGGTGTCATTGAAGATTTTCACCGGCACGTCCGCGTGATCCGAACCTTTGCGTATGACAACGGAAAGGCTCGCGCCGTCAAAGTCGTCATATTCGGCCGGGTGCGTCTCGCTGGAGCAGGAGGACCCCGGCTTCTGCTTTGGCGTCAGGACCACAACAACGTCTTCGACCGCAATGCGGGACAACTGCACAGTGAAATGGGCCGTTTCGCCCTCCTTGATGGCCCCGCCCGAATATTCCAGCAGACTGACGAAAAGGCCTTCGTGGTCCTCGTCAATAATCGTGGTGATTTTATGGCCGCCGTTCTGATCAAGGGCCGCTTCGTTGCCATTGACACCGGTGATGGTGATGACAAAGGCCTCGTCGGGGATGGCTTCGCTGCTGCTGTTGTCCGCGCTGAATTTCTCGCGGCCGACCTCGGTCAGGTCGTCGGGAACGATGATGACCGGCAGCTCAAAGCCCGTGCTGCCAGCATTCAGGGTCACGGTCAGTTCGCCTGTGGCCTCTTGGAAGGTATAGCTTTTTATGCTGCCCGGGCCGCTGCCCCTGGCCGCGTCCAGAGCGTCGGTATCCAGGTAGAAGTCGCCCTTTGTTTTTCCATAGCTTGCGTTGTACTCCGGGCCGTATTGGCCGTCGCGCGGGGCAATGGTCAGGGCGACGGTTATTTCTTCCGTGGAGCTGAAGGCGCCGCCTTCCCTGGCGCTCAGGTCCACCCGGTAGACAATGCGGCTTTCGTTGTTGACATTCTCAAGCACGATGGGGTTGCGGTCGTCGCCATCGTAACGGCTGTCATTTTCCAGTTGCTTGGCGGTATGGCGGCTGCCGCCGGCAATGTTCTCGTTGCCGCTTATGGCGCTGATGCTGACAATGGGGCCTTCCAGGCGGGCGTATGCCGCGCCTGCCTCGTGCTGGGGCGGGCAGGTGCCGCCCTCAGCGGGCCAGGCTTTTGTATCGTCCACAATGACCACGTCCGCACGGCCCTGGGAAGTACTGACGTGGTAGTTGTTGCCCACCTTGTCCGCACTGTTTTCATGCCTGATGGAAACCCTGAGGCCTTCATTGTTTTCGGATCTGTTGTCGTCAATGATCGGCACCCGCAAGGTGGCGCTGGTTTCGCCCCTGGCTATCAGCACATGGCCGGGATAGCCCGCGGGCATCTTATAGTCCGAGTTCTGGCTGGCGTGATTGGCGCCCTGTCCGCTCCAGGCAAGATAGATTTTTATGTCTTCCAGAGCCGGGGAACTCAAGTTCAGGGTGAAGACCATTTCGTTGTGCGTCTGTCCGCCCGGCGGGCTCTCGGAATAATGCGTTGCCGAGGCGACGATGCTGACCGTGGGGACGTCGATGATCGTCACAGTTTTTGCCGTTCCGTCAAAGCAGGCCTCATTGCCCTGGACGGAGCCGATGGAGACGACGAAATTTTCCTGCACATACTCCTTTGTGTTGTCGTCGAATTTGGCTTCAGG
>JAJDJN010000058.1 GCA_030267245.1 Desulfovibrio sp. OttesenSCG-928-A18 | reverse complement strand
GTACGCGAATTTTTATGGCAGCGGAGGGCCTTTCGTTCGCCGCAAGCAAAAAGTGGCCTTCACCCCAATCAATGGGATCGTGCGCAGCCGGGTTGGAAGGATCAGTGAGCCAGAGGAGTGAGGCATGTGGGCGGAGAACAATGCGCGTCATGCCCGGGCAGGGGCTTCGTAGTCCGGTGCGGTTTCAGGGGCGGGCAAGGCATACCGGGTTTCTTCATGGCGTTTGCCGGCCATAGGCTTGGCGTTCTTTTTATCATATATGTTCATTGGCGGAGAACCATGCTCCAGCGCGCGGGAAAAAAGGCGGCTCATTCCACGGTAACGCTTTTGGCGAGATTTCTGGGCTGGTCCACGTCCTTGCCCAGGCTGCTGGCCGCCTCGTAGCTGAAAAGCTGCAGGGCCGGCAGCAGAAAGAAGCCGGCCAGTGGGCCCCAGGCCTCGGGCAGAATCCACTGTGTGCCGTCGCGCAGTTCCATGCCCTGCCTTTGCGGATTGGTCAGGACGATGACCGGCCCGCTTCTGGCGCATACCTCTTCCAGGTTGGACTTGGTCTTGGCAAAAAGCGCATCGTGGGGCGCAAGGAAAAAAGAGGGGAAATCCGGCTCGATCAGGGCGATGGGGCCGTGTTTCATTTCGCCCGAAGCGTAGCCTTCGGCATGGATGTAGGCCAGCTCCTTGACCTTGAGGGCGCCCTCCAGGGCCAGGGGATAAGACTGGCCCCGGCCGAGAAAAAACATGCCCTTGGCATGGGCGTAGCGCTGGGCGAGGCTGCGGGCCTCGCTCTGCAAGCCGGGCAGCAGGCTCTGCAACTGGTCGGGCAGGGCGAGCAGGGCGCTTACGGCCTTGTGCCGCGTGTCCTCGTTGACGCTGCCGCGCACTCTGCCCCAGTGCAGGGCCATGAGCGTCAGGGCCATCATCTGGGTGGACAGGGCCTTGGTTGAAGCCACGCTGATTTCGGGGCCGGCCTGAGTGTACAGGACCAGATCCGCCTCCCTGGCTATGGAGGAGCCGAGCACGTTGCACAGGGCCAGAACCCTGGCTCCGCCGGCTCTGGCGATGCGCAGGGCCGCGATGGTGTCCGCTGTCTCGCCGGACTGGCTGATCACCAGCACCGCTTCATCCCTGGACAGCAGGGGCTTGCGGTAGCGGAACTCCGAAGCGATCTCCACCGTGCAGGGGATGCCGGCCCATTCTTCCAGCAGGGGCATGGCCCAGAGCCCGGCATGATAAGAGGTGCCGCAGGCCACGATGCGCAGACGCTCCGGCGGCTCCGCGTCCATAAGCTCGGGAACGTTCGCCTCCATGCGCCTTGAGTCAAGGCGCCCGGCCATGCAGTCGGCAAGGGCCCTGGGCTGCTCAAAAATTTCCTTGAGCATGAAATGCTTGTAGCCGCCTTTTTGCGCCGCCTGCATGTCCCATTCGATGCGCTGTATATTTTTGCTGACGGGCCGCAGGTCTTCAAGGGAAAAAACCTCCCAGGAACTGGCGGTCATGCGCACGATTTCGCCGTCTTCCAGAAAAACCACATCGCGGGTGTAGGAAAGGAAAGCCGGGATGTCCGAGGCCACAAAATTTTCGCCCGTGCCGATGCCCAGCAGCAGGGGGGCGGACTGGCGGGCGGCGTAAATCGTGCCCGGTTCGTCCCTGGCCATCATGGCAACGGCGTATGCGCCCTGCGCCTTGCTCAATGCCCTGGCAAAGGCCTCAAGGTTGGACAGGCCCGGGCCGCACTCGTCCTCGACGCAATTGACCAGCACTTCGGTGTCTGTTTCTGATTGAAAGCTCACGCCCTTGCGCAGCAACTCGTTCTTGCATTCCTGGTAGTTCTCGATAATGCCGTTGTGCACAAGGCACAGCCCGCCCCGGAAGGAGCGGTGGGGGTGGGCGTTGCTTTCCGTGGGCGCGCCGTGCGTGGCCCAGCGGGTATGGCCCATGCCGGTGGTGGCCAGAAAAATCTGCATGCCGGAAAGCTTGTCTTCCAACTCCTGCAATTTGCCGCTGGCCCGGATGACGCACAGGTCGCCGCCCTGCTCGAAGCAGACGCCGGAAGAATCGTAACCGCGGTATTCCAGCCGGCGCAGTCCTTCCAGCACAAGGGGAACAGCGGGCCTGTGCCCCGCATATGCAATGATGCCGCACATATTACGATCCTTCGCCTTTTGTTTTACATGAAAATCCCGCAAGAAGGCTTGCATTGAACGGAGCGGGGTGGTAGTTCTAGATTTACTCTTGATTTTCCTGCAAGATAATCGTAAGAGTCAAGAAATGCAAGCGTCGTAATCGGCTGTTGCGGATGCCCAGATTCCCGGCCCGGGCCATTTTTCCCAGTCCGTAACAGATAATGCACCGCCGGTGCGCACGCAAGCCGTGGAGGAAGCATGCCGCAGGTCGCCGCCAGGATCAGCGAAGAGCAGGAACGCTGGCTCAAGGATTATTTTCGCACGAAAAGCGCCGGGGCGGAATTCATTCTGCCCTGGGCCGTGGATACCTTCTTCCGGGCGATCCTTTCCCTGAAAGGCTCCTTTTCTCCCGCCGAACTCAAAACCATTGTGGAAGCGCACAAGGATGTCCGCCTGTTGCCGGATACCACACGCGGCTCCTATCTTCTCCTGCGGGTCATGGACGCCTGCGAGCTGAACAACCTGCATGCCGTTCACGGAGCGAGCAAAACCGCGCTGGAAGCCAAAATCAAACGCCTTGACGATACCCAGGCCACCGCGCTCATGGTCTGGTCCTCGGCCTTCTGGGTCAGCCGCAACTGCAACGCGGAGAATCTGGACGAATACATCCGCATGTATTGAGCCCGCCGGCCGCCGCCGTATTTCAGCCTGTTCATGGATTGCGCGCCCGGCCCTCTTGCGGTATGAAGGCGACATGCGTCCCTTGCCCTTTCGCGCCTCTGCGGCCGGCCACCTTCCTCTCTTCCCCTTCATCCTGGGTTGCATTTTTCTGTTGTACGCATCGCTGGCTCTGGGCGGTTCCTCGCCGCCGCCGGCCTTCAGCGTGGCTACACGCAGTTTCGGCGTATGGGACAAAAACAGCGGCGAGCGGGTCGATTTTTCCGTCTGGTACCCGGGCAGGGCAGCTCCCAGGGAAAAGGTGCAGGACGGCTGGCTCCTTGATGTCTCAAGGCCGGGGCGCGTTATTCCCGGCTTCTATCCGGTGGTGCTCATTTCGCACGACACCGCCAGCAGCCGCTTTGCCAACAACGACCTGGCCGTGGCCCTGGCCGAAGCGGGCATGATTGTCATCGCCCCGACCCACACGGGCGACAACCAGAGCAATACAAGCCAGCTTCATTCGGTTGCGCTTTTGCGCGACCGGCCCAGGCACCTGCTGCGGGCTCTGGAAACCGTGCTGGCCTCGCCCGATTTCGCGCCGTATACGGACGAATCGCGCATCGGCCTTCTGGGGGTCGGCATGGGCAGCATAACGGTCATGCAACTGGCCGGCGCGGAACCGGATTTTTCCCTGCTCGCGGGCTATTGCGACTTCATGTCCGACCCGGACGCCTTCTGCGCCCCCTGGACGGCAAAACGCCTGGGCGCCATGCCCGCGATCATGCAGAGCATGGAAAAGACGCAGGGGACGGATATCTTCAATCCCTCCCTTGCCCTGTACGCTCCCGAACTGGTTTCCGTGCCCGTGCCCGCGGCCCACGCCCTTGCGCAGCCCAGGCACGTACACAAGCCCCGCACCCTGTGGCAACGGCTTTTCGGCGCAAAGGAGGAATATGAGGAGGAGCATGGCGCCAGCGAACGTGACGCGCCTTTGACGCCGCAGCCCGCGCAGGCTGTTAGCGAGCCCGGATTACGCGGCCCCGAACGTGAGGAAACCGGCGGCAGCGGCAGCTTCCCCCTGCGGCTTGATTTTCAGGGCGGTCCGCTCTTTGGCGGCACCGATTCCGGATCTCCTTTTGTGTACATCGCCCTGCCGGAATCGCCCCAGTTCCGCCTGACCGTTCCGGATGATCACAGCGCGGCCCTGGCCTCGCCCGATCTGGAGCCGGTAAAAATAGACAGCTCCCGCGCCTTTCGCCGTCTGCCCGAAGAACGGCGCATCCTGTGTCTGGCCCTGCTCTCACCGGCCGGGGGCATGCTGTTCACCCGCGAGTCCCTGGCCTCCATACAGCTGCCCGTGGCCCTGGTCGAGGCCGGCAAAAACCGTCTCTATCCAGTACAGCAGCATTCGCAGCCGTACTTTGCCCAGCTTCCGGTGCAGCCCATGGTGCTGAGCTTTGAGGACTCCGACCATTTTTCCCTCTTTGCCCGCTGTTCACGCGATACCATGACCAATCTGGGCGAGGTCTGCGGCAGGCTTGTGGGCGATGAGAGGAAAAAAATCGCCGAAGGACGGGATCGTTTTCTGGTGCCCTTTTTTCAGAGCGTACTCGGCGGCCCGACGGATCCGCCCCCGCCCTCGGGTTTTGTGGCGGTCGAGGCCGACGAGTGAGCATCCCCTTTCCGCCAGTGGCCTGCCGTTTCTACATCCATGGAGCCTGCCTCTATGCCGAGGCGCGCAATCCCGGCCTTGAAGTACGTTTTCTCTGCGCCCGCCTGTCACGGCTCATGGAGCAGTGGGACGATTTTCTTGACCGCGCGGAAGCCTTCGGCTTAAACGAACGCCTCGCCCTGCGCATCTGGACCGAGCGCAGAAGCCTGGCCCCGCCCTCCAGAAATCTCTGCCCGGCCGAAAGCGCCGCCCCAGCCCGCGTCTTTGTTTCAGATGACGAGGACATCAGCGCCTGCCCCCATCTGCATCAGGTAAGCTGCCTTCTGCTGCTGCCCCGGTGCACGGAACGCTGCGAACGCTATCTGTTGTGAGCTTACGCCTTCCTATGCCCGGCCTTGTGGTAACAGCCGGAAATAGCCCCTTTTTTTATTGTTTTGTATATTGGTCCCTGTTATATCTTATGACACAGCGTTACGCACCGGAGAATACATGCGTCAGCCCGTTTTCTATATCCCCCTGTTGCACAGAAGCCTTGCTCCGCAGAGCGTCCCTCCTTCCGTAGCCTTTTTTCCCTGCGGCCTTTCCAACAAAAACAGCGCAGCCCCTGGCGGCGCGGCGGCCCAGGAATCCCGCCCTGTCCCGCAGGACGTTCTTTACGCGGAACAAAGCGTGCGCGCGGCCCTGCCCCTGGACGCCGGCCAGGCCCGCGCCGTGCTGGAAGAGCTGCTCAGGATGGGCGAGGAACTGACGCCGGACGGCCTGTTGCGACAGCTGTCGGCCGGCAGCGCTCCCGATGACGGGAATATGCCCCTGGCTTCCTGGCGCTCCCGTACGGGAGAAAGCGCCGCCCTTGCCACTTTTGCCGAAAGCGGCACATACCCGGAATTGGCCCGGCCAAACGGGCCAAACGGGGCAGGCGGGCCAGGCGGGATGGAGGGGATGGAGGGAACAGGGGGGGCAGGCGCCGTTCCGGACTGGAACGCCGAAGCTTTGCTGGCCGAGCAAAGGGCGCGCGATACGAGGCAGGCCCTCGTGGATTGCCAGAAGGTGCTGCTTCTTGCCTGGAGCCTGGAAGAACGCCGGGCCGAAGCCATGCTGCTTGAAGAACAATACCGCAGGGCGCAAAGCGCGCTCAGACAGGCCCTGGGCGACGGCGGGCAGGATACGGACGCCCCGGTCGGCTTTTCGATCCCGGACAACGCTGTTTCCTGGCGCCTGTTCCTTGATGCGGCCTTGCCTTTTCTGCCTGCCGGAGCCGTGCTTTATACCCAGGATGAGCGCATGGCCGATGAACTGCGTAACGCCGGCATGCTGCAGCCCTTTCCCGAAGATCGGGCCCGCTGCTGCTCCGGCTGGCCCGGCGAGCTTGTGCACGGCCTGCTCCTGGCCTGCCTGCCCGCCTGGCGGCTGGTGGGCAGAAAACGCCCGGCACCCGAACGCCCCTGGCTTGACCGCGATGTGGAGCTTCTGGTCGCGCGACCAAACGGCGGGTGGCTGCAATGAAGAAGGGCGCGCAAAAACTTTTTCGCAACAGGGGCGCGCGCCCCTCGCCCGCTCCGTACAGGGCCGCAGCGGAGCGTACAGACCTTGCGGGCCTTGCCAGCGCTGATTCGGGCGCGGAACCTGCGGCCCGCCCGGCAGGGGCGCGCCCACGCGCGAAACAGGGCCGCCCTTCGCGCAAGGGCGAAAAGAACGGAACCCAGGTCAAAGGGCTCAAAGGGCTTGTTTTTGACGTTGACGGAGTACTTTTTGATTCGCGCCGTTCCAACATGGAATACTACAACCTCATCCGCCGCGCCGTGCAGATGCCCCCGTTGAGCTACGATGAGGAAGATTTCTGCCAGATGGCCACGGTGCACGAATGCCTGGCCTTCATCATCCCCCCGGAGCACATGGAGGCGGCGGAAGAAGCCTGCCTGACCATTAATTATCAGAAGCAGATCCTGCCGCTCCTGTCCCTGGAGCCGGGGCTGCTGGAGGCCCTGCACTGGCTCAGGCAATGGAACGTGCGTCTGGGCGTTTTTACCAACCGTACGGAAAGCGTGCACGATCTCCTGCGCTATTTCGGGCTGGAAGAATTTTTCTCCCCGGTGAAATGCGCTGCGTACTGCCCGCCCAAGCCGAACCCGGGCGGTCTTTTGCAAATTCTGGATGAGTGGGCCTTTGAACCCGGACAGATAGCCTTTATCGGCGACTCCAAAGTTGACGAGCTGGCCGCCAAAAACGCCGGGGTGCCGTTTTGGTCCTTTCGCAACGAGAGCCTGCGCGCCAGCCTGCATCTGGATGACTTTTTCCGGATGATTAGCTGGCTCACTCCCCTTGTGGAAGGGAGCCAATAGTTATATGTAGGATACACGGGCCACACGGATTGCGTGTGGAACGCGAATCACCCTTTCGGAGGAAGGATGATCATCATCGGAACCCTCTTTGATGCCATAGTTTTTGTGATCAACGCACTGGCGAGTGTGTATTTTTTTATCGTGCTGGGCGCCTGCCTGGTCAGTTGGGTCAATGCCGACCCCTATAACCCCATTGTGCGCATCTTGCGGATGCTGACCGAGCCGCTTCTCTGGCGGATTCGCAAGATTATGCCCTTTGTCTATCGCAGCGGTCTCGATTTTTCGCCGGTGGTGCTGCTCATCGCCATCCAGGTGTTGCGCATCCTGCTTTCCGGGCTTTTCCGGCAGTTGCAGGCCCTTATCGGCGCGTAAACCCCTGTGGATTCTTCCGCCCGGACCCGGATTCGGAAAGAGGCTGCGGACAGTTGGTGAACACATCTTTGCAAGACCCGGATCAAGCCGAACTGCCCCCCTTTGTCAGCCGGGCAAAGGAAGGGGGCTGGCATTTGCTGGTGCGTGTGCAGCCGGGGGCGAAAAAATCGGAAGTCTGCGCTCCGGCGGAAGGGCGCCTGCGCGTCCGCCTTGCCGCCCCGGCGATGGAGAACAAGGCCAACAAAGCTCTTGTGCTCTTCATGGCCAGGCTCCTCGGCCTTAAAAGCGGCAGGGTCAAACTTGTCTCCGGCGCAAGCTCGCGTGAGAAAAGGCTGTACATCGACGCGGACTGCGCTCCTGACTGGGGCGCCATACGCAACGCTGTAAAAGAGCGGGACAGTTGAAGCAGGCACACAGCGCCCGTTGCGGCGCGCGTCTTTCACGTATATACGCCGTTTACCGGCAGGGCCCGGTGCGCTTCGGCACCCGCCGTAACGGTTCCGGCCCCTAGACCATATACCCAGGAGGTACATTGTGGAAAAAAAAGAGTTGGAACTTCTGGAAAAACTGGCTCCTGACCATCCGGACCTAAAAAGCCTGTGGGATGATCACATTCTTTATGAAAAACAGTTGGAAAAACTTGAAGGCAAGAGTTTTCTCACTCCCTCCGAGGAGCAGCAGGTACGTCTGATCAAGAAACAGAAACTGGATGGAAAAACAAAGCTGGTCGCCCTGCTGCACCAGTATGCCCAAAAGGAGGGTTAAGATTCATGGAGCTCACGGGAGCCCAGATATTGATGGAATGCCTCAAACGCGAAGGCGTGGACACCATTTTCGGGTATCCGGGCGGCGCGGTTATTGATCTGTATGACGAACTTTCGCGTCATGAAGACAGCCTGAGGCATATATTGGTGCGACACGAACAGGCGGCCGTGCACGCTGCCGACGGCTACGCCCGGGCCTCGGGCAAGGTCGGGGTCTGCCTGGTTACTTCCGGCCCCGGAGCGACCAATGCCGTTACCGGCATCGCCACCGCCAACAGCGACTCCATCCCCCTGGTGGTGTTCACGGGGCAGGTGCCTACAAGACTGATCGGCAACGACGCTTTTCAGGAAGTGGACATTGTCGGCATCACACGTCCCTGCACCAAGCACAATTATCTGGTCAAGGATGTCAGGACGCTGGCCTCCATCATACGACAGGCCTTTTACCTTGCCAGGTCCGGACGCCCCGGCCCCGTGTTGGTTGACCTGCCCAAAGATGTAATGCTCGCAAGGCACACTTTTGTCTGGCCCGAAGATGTGCGCCTGCGCAGCTATAATCCCAACTATAAACCGAACCTCGTGCAACTCAGGCGCGCGGCGGATCTGATCCTGAAGGCCAAAAAGCCCCTGATTCTGATGGGCGGCGGCGTTATCGGCTCCAATGCCGGCGGCGTCCTCGCGGACATGGCCACGCGTTATCAGATCCCTGTAGTGTCAACGCTCATGGGCCTTGGCGGCTTTCCCGGCACCGATTCCCTATGGTGCGGCATGGTGGGCATGCACGGTTTCGTTTCCGCCAACAGGGCGGTAAGCGAGGCCGACGTGCTTATTGCCGTGGGCACCCGCTTCGCGGATCGGGTCACGGGCAAGATTTCCGCTTTTGCCAGCCGCTCGCGCATCATCCATATTGATATCGACCCCACGTCCATCAGGAAAAACGTCAGTGTCGACGTGCCCGTGGTGGCCGACTGCCGCGAGGCGATCATGGGCCTTTCCGACGTGCTCGCGGCCAGGGCGGAGGAAAAGGACTGGACAGGCGAACATGCCGAATGGCTGGCCATACTGGACAAATACAAAACTGACCACCCCCTGAGCTATGTCAGCAACGGCGAAATAAAACCGCAGCGGATCATTGAAGTCCTGTACGAACTGACCAGGGACAAGGATGTAATCATCACCACCGAGGTGGGGCAGCACCAGATGTGGGCGGCCCAGTTCTATAAATACACCAGGCCCCGGACCTTTCTTTCCTCCGGGGGCCTCGGCACCATGGGCTACGGGCTGCCCGCGAGCATGGGCGCGCAAATCGCCATGCCGGACAAGCTGGTCATCGGCATCGCCGGCGACGGCTCCATACAGATGAACAGCCAGGAGTTCGCCACCATCGTGCAGAACAAGCTGCCGGTAAAGATCATCATCCTCAACAACTGCTACCTGGGCATGGTGCGCCAGTGGCAGGAACTGTTCTTCAAACAGAACTACATGTGCACCTGCATGCAGGGGCAGCCCGATTTCGTGAAACTGGCCGAAGCATACGGAGCCGAAGGCTACAGGATTACCGAGGAATCGGAGCTTGTGGATACGCTGAAAAAAGCGCTGGCTTCGCCAAACCCGACGCTGGTCGACGTAAAGGTCGCCCGGGAAGAAAACGTCTACCCCATGGTGCCCGCGGGAGCGGCCCTGGACGAAATGCTCCTGGTTTAGGAGGCCGCCATGCGACATGTACTTTCCGTTCTTGTGGAAAACGAACCCGGCGTGCTCTCCCGTGTTGCGGGGCTCTTCAGCGGACGCGGCTTTAACATCGAATCCCTCAATGTCGCGCCCACGCTGGAAGCGGGAGTTTCGCACATGACCATCGCCACCTCGGGCGATGACCAGATCATGGAGCAGATAGTCAAACAACTGCGCAAACTTGTAACCGTGATCAAGGTTGTGGATTTTCAGGATCTGGCCTTTGTCGAACGTGAAATGCTGCTCATCAAGGTGCAGGCCGATGATTCGCGCAGGGGCGAGGTGCTGCGCATCGCTGATATCTTCCGCTGCAAGGTGGTGGACGTGAGCCTTGTGGACCTCACCCTGGAGGCCACAGGAAATCACGAAAAAATCGAGGCGGTGATCAGCCTGCTCAATCGCTTCGGCATCAAGGAACTGACCCGCACCGGCACCATGGCAATGAAACGCAGCATGCAGCGCGATCCCTGAAACATATGGGCCAAAGCGCCGCAGCTCATGCCTCCGGCAGCCAGAGGGACGAAAAACCCTTTGGCCGCCGGAGGCATATAACTGATGGGATATTCAAAACAACGCAAAGCGGAGGATGGCGATGAAGGTATATTACGACAAGGACGCGGACCTGCAGACACTCAAGGGCAAAAGCATTGCCATTATCGGATACGGCAGCCAGGGCCACGCCCATGCGCAGAACCTGCGCGACTCCGGGCTGGATGTGCTGGTGGGCCAGCGGCCCGGCGGCCCCAACTATGAACTTGCCAAAGAACACGGCTTTGCTCCCATGTCCGCCGCCGAAGCCTCGGCCAAGGCCGATCTGATCATGATTCTGCTGCCCGATCAGTATCAGGCCGACGTGTACGAGCGCGATATCAAGCCGCACCTGAGCGCGGGCAAGGCCCTGCTTTTCGCCCACGGCTTCAACATCCATTTCAGCCAGATTGTGCCGCCCAAGGATGTGGACGTGTTCCTCATCGCCCCCAAAGGCCCCGGGCACCTGGTCCGGCGCACCTATGTGGAAGGCGGCGGCGTCCCCTGCCTGGTGGCCATCCACCAGGACGCCACCGGCAAGGCCCTGGCCATCGCCCTGGCCTATGCCAAGGGCATCGGCGGAGCGCGCTCCGGCGTTATTGAAACCAGCTTCCGCGAAGAAACGGAAACCGACCTCTTCGGCGAGCAGGCCGTGCTCTGCGGCGGCCTGTCCGCCCTGATCCAGGCCGGATACGAAACCCTGGTTGAAGCTGGCTATGCGCCGGAAATGGCCTATTTTGAATGCCTGCACGAGGTCAAGCTCATCGTGGACCTCATTTATGAAGGCGGCCTGTCCAAAATGCGCCACTCCATCAGCGATACGGCCGAGTACGGCGATTATGTCACCGGCCCGCGCATCGTCACCGCTGAAACGCGCAAGGAAATGAAGGCCGTGCTTCGCGACATCCAAAGCGGCGTCTTTGCCCGGAACTTTATTCTGGAAAACAAGGCCAACATGGCCAGCTTCAAGGCCATGCGCCGCATGCAGGCCGAACACCCCATCGAAAAAGTGGGCGCCGAACTGCGCGCCATGATGCCCTGGCTGAAAAAGAAATAACAGGCGCTTGCCGGGTATGCCTCCGG
>JAJDJN010000057.1 GCA_030267245.1 Desulfovibrio sp. OttesenSCG-928-A18 | reverse complement strand
TATGACAGATGCTGCGAAAAAAGAGCTTGACGCTTATTTCGCTGGGAAAATACCGGAATCCATTCGCGTTTTTTGGCATCCGGCGGCTGAAGCGGGCCCCGTCTGGCCCTGGCTCTGGATGAGCCAAAACAAAGCGATACAACGGCTGAGGAACAAGGATACAAATTCTGCATGGACACGGAACTGCTGACAAAGCTGTCCCATGTGACCATTGATTTTACCTACATGGGCTTCTCGCTTACTTCGGAAGTGCCCATCGCGCCTGCGGGCGGTAGCTGCGGCGGCTGCTCATCGGCGGGCAGTTGCTCGACTTCATGATGCTCCGGCGTCACGGATTGCATTGATACAGCGGCATTGAACAGGCCCTGGTCCGCATATTGACGAGTTGCCGGGGGGCTTTTGCCCCTCGGCAACGCGCGGTTTTTTGCAGACATATCCCTTGTTTTATTTGACACTCAGATACCGGAGAAAGTCATGTTCAGCATTTCCGCGCCAGCAATTGAGGAACTGGACGCATTCTTTGAAGACAAGGAAAAAACGCCCATCCGCGTGTACCTCGCCCCTGGCGGCTGCAGCGGCCCGCGCCTGGCCCTGGCCCTGGACCAGCCCGGGGAACTGGACCAGATCTTTGAGGAAGGCGGCTATTCTTTTTGCATCAACAAGGAGTTGCTGGAAGCGGCCAAAGGCATCAGCGTGGAATTTACGGATATGGGCTTCCAGGTCCAGTCCGAAACGCCCTTCGGCGCTCCCCCGGCGGGAGGCTGCGGCGGCTGCTCCGGCTGCGGCACGGCGTAAGGGCCGTTTTTTTCAGAAAAGCCCCATGCCGGATCTTGTCCGCCTTGCCTGCACTCTTCCCGCCGAGCATTCGGCTGCTGACGCGGATACGCTCACGGGCCTGCTCGCGTTGCACGCGCCGCACGGTTGGGAAGAAGAAAGCCTGCCCACAGGCGAGATGCGCTGCATCGTGCATTTTGCCTCGCCCGGCGCGGCGGACGACCTGGGCGCCGTTCTTTGCGCCGCGCTGCCCCGGCTCAGCCTGGACAGGACGGACGCCCCCGACAGGGACTGGGTGGAAGCCTGGAAGGAATTCTTCACCCCTGTTCATGCCGGAGAGCACTTTCTTGTGCTCGCCCCCTGGATGCGACAAAGGGCCGATGAGCGGCGCATCCCCATCATCATAGAGCCGAAAAGCGCCTTTGGCACGGGGCACCACGCCAGCACCGCCCTATGCCTTGAGGCTGTGTCCGCCCTGTTCGCCGTTGGCATACTGCGTCCGGGCATGCGTTTTCTGGACCTGGGCACCGGCTCGGGCATTCTGGGCCTTGCCTGCGCCAAACTTGGCCTTTGCGGCCAGGGGCTGGACATAGACCGCTCGGCAGTAGAAAATGCCCTGGAAAACAGGGAGTTGAATCAGGTTGCTCCGGAATATTTTCAGGTGGCCCTTGGCGATGTTTCAGCAGCCGAGGGCCCCTTTGATCTGGTGCTGGCCAATATCCTGGCGGAGCCGCTCAAGGATATGGCCCCGGCCCTGTCCGCGCTTGTTGCACGGCCGCTGGCCGCCGGGACCGGGCGGGAAAGGGCCGGCGACGTAGCTTCGGGCGCGTCCCTGCTGCTGCTTTCCGGCATCCTGGACATACAGGTGGCTGCGGTGGAGCAGGCCTATGCCGCGCAGGGCCGCGCCGTAATCCGGCGTCTGCACAGCGGGGAGTGGGCGGCGTTAATCCTGGGAGAGCGCGCGACAGACTGAACCCCGCGCGCCATTGCGCGCCCCCCGGAGCCTGTTGGCATTACGGCCCCTTTGCCCTGAAATGCTTGCGGGCGAGCTTTGCCTGCCGTCAAGCAAGCCTTTCAAAGGCAACCTGCCATAAAAGCACACTCCCTCCATAATAAAGATCTTCTTCCTTGGCAGAAAATAAAATTGCCAGTAGTGTCAACAGGCCCTACAAAATTTGCCGGACCGGGTTATGATGCGTCGACTGTGTATATGCCTGCTTTTCTTCCTTGTTCTGTGCCTGGCCCAGGGCCTGGGCGCGTCTGCGGCGCACCCCGCGCCCGCGTTGACGCAACTGGAAAGGCAGTTGGCCCTGGAGCAGAAAAAGGCCGAGGAGCGGCGCAAGAGCCTGAAACGGCTGACCGAAGAAGAGCGCAAGCTCAACGCGAGCCTGGCGGCGGCCGAAAAACGCATTCTGGAGCTTGAGCGCGGCATTGCCGGGCACCAGAGCAAACTGCTGGAACTTGGGGCCGCAGATAACAAGGCGCGCAAGGAATTTGAAGGCCTGATGGCCGAACAGCGCAAGACCGAGGAGGCCCAGGCCGAAGCCCTGCGCCTGCTCTGGGAGATCACCGGAAGGCGCATGGCCGTGGGCGGCAGGGAACTGACGGACTGGCCCGAGGCGGACAGGGAGTATACCTGGTCGCAAGAATTGTATCTTTCCCTTGAACAGTACCGCAAGGATCTGGAAGAGCGTGAAAAAAAGCTCATGCAGGTGCTGGGCAGGCGCAACGCCCTGGCCGGGGACATGCAAAAGCGCCTAGCGGCCGTCAATGATGAAAAAAGCAGCCTGCTCAAGGCGCGTCTGGAGTATGACCGCAAGCTGGCCGACCTTCGCCGCAAGCGCGGCACGGCCGAGGCGGAACTCAACGAGACCCTGAAACTGATCAGCAGCCTGAATTTTGAGATTACCCAGCGCGCGGCCGATGACATTGCCAAGATGAAAGGCCGGCTGCCCTGGCCCGTGGCGGGGAAGATGCAACTGCGCTATGCGCCCTCGGCCAATCCGCCTTCACGCGGCGTGGGCTTTGCCTCGCCGGATCGCAGCGAGGTGCGCGCCGTGGCCGGCGGCAAGGTGGTGCACAATGACGTGCTGCGCGGTTTTGGAACCGTGCTTATTGTGCAGCATGGCGATGATTATTACACCCTTTACGCCTATCTGGGCAGCAGCCCGCTCAAGGTGGGGCAGGATCTGAAAAGCCGCCAGGTTATAGGCACTGTCGGTTTTTATCCGGCCATAAAAGGCCCCGGATTGTATTTTGAATTGCGTTTTAAGCAAAAAGCCATTAACCCTGAACCTTGGTTTGCGGCAAAATCATAGGCCGCAAAGCTTGAATGCGAGTGCTTTTTAGCGCTCGGCCCGCTCTCTTCAATATTGTGCCGTAACGCGGCCGGAACAGGGCGTTCCCTGTTCCCCCGGCTATGACCGCCCGGCCGCTCCGATATTTTTGGAGGATACCAATGCGTTTTACACTCAGGCCCTCATATTTGTTCTGTCTGTTGTCCCTGCTGGTGCTTGCCGCTTGCGCCGGTTCGGCCCAGACCGCCTCGGGCAGCGACAAATACAACGACATGCGCCGCTTTACCAAGGCCCTGGAACTGGTCAAGTCAGGCTATGTGCGCGAAGACGTGACCAATGAAGAGCTGATGAACGGGGCCATCAAGGGAATGCTTGAAGCTCTCGATCCGCATTCCACCTTTCTGAGCAAGGAAGATTTCAAAGAAATGCAGGAGACCACCTCGGGCGAGTTCTTCGGGGTGGGCATCGAGATTTCCACCGAGAACAACCAACTCATCGTTGTCTCGCCCATTGAAGATACCCCGGCCTATAAGGCCGGCCTGAAGGCCGGAGACATCATCCTGGCCGTTGACGGGCAGCCCACCCAGGACATGACCACCCAGGAGGCGGTGTCCAAAATTCGCGGGCCCAAGGGCACGGAAGTGGAACTGCTCATCATGCACAAGGAGGCAAAGGCCCCGACCTCGGTGAAAATCGTGCGGGACGCCATCCCGCATATCAGCGTCAAATCCCGCTTTCTGGATGACGACGGTTACCTCTGGGTACGCGTGACCCGCTTTAACGAGCGTACCACCATGGAATTGCTGGACGCCTTGCGCGAGCAGGGAAGAAAGGCCCCCATCGCCGGCATCGTGCTGGATCTGCGCAATAACCCGGGCGGCCTGTTCAAGCAGTCCGTGACCGTTTCCGACGTATTCCTCAAACGGGGCACCATTGTGAGCATGCGCGGACGCGGCGACAGAGTGCTGGAAACGCACGAGGCCAGAAGCGCGGCGACTGACGTGACCTGCCCCATGGTGGTGCTGGTGAACCAGGGCACGGCCTCGGCCTCCGAGATCGTTGCCGGGGCGCTGCAGGACCACGACCGGGCGGTTATCGTGGGCGAGTCCACCTTTGGCAAGGGTTCCGTCCAGAAAATCGAGTCCCTTGGCGACGGCACGGCCATCAAGATTACCATTGCCCGCTACTACACGCCCAAAGGACGTTCCATCCAGGCCCAGGGCATTGTGCCGGATATAGAAATCGCCTTTGAGCCGCCCAGGGAAGACGATGTCAAACCCCTGCGCTTCTTCGGCCCGCGCGAAAAGGACCTGTCCCGTCACCTGGAAAACCCCAACGGCGACAGCGGGGAAAAGAAAGAAAAGCCCAAACTCATGGATGACGACACCAGGACGCTTCTGAGTAAGGACAACCAACTGCGCATGGCCCTGCAACTGGTGCGCGGCCTGCCCAAGATCTCCGGCGTACACGCCCAGTAAGCGGGCGAAAGCGCAATGAACCCCCGGGGGAGGGAAGCGCCAGGCGGTGCCAGACAAGCCGGCAAAGGCGGCTCGTCTTCTTCTTCCGCTAAACAGGGCACGCCCGCGCGTTCCGGATCCCGGGGCAAAGCCCAGGCCGGGGCCGAACGCAAGGGGCCTGTAACGGCCGCCGCAAAGGGCCAGAGCAAAAAGAGCCGGGCAAAGGGCGCCTCGAAAAAAACAAACGCCGCCCAAGGGGGCCAGGTCCGTAAAAGCCCGCGCAAAGGCGCGGGCGGCCGGCCCGGAAAAAGCACCACCGCCCAGCGCATCGGGCTGGCCTTTTTTGCCGGGCTGATCCTCGCCGCTGTACTCTTCTGGAACCTGCGCGATCTGTCTTTTCCGGACCTTGCCTCTGTCAGCTCCATTTTCAAGTCAGCCCCGGCCCCCGGACAAAGGGGGCCAGCAAAAGGGACAAAGGCCGAAAAAGCCAGCGCGGCGGAAGCCGGACGGCCTGAAAAATCCGGTCAAAGCCCTTCCGGACGGCCGGCGGCCGACAGCGAAGAGCGGCGAAAAAGCGCCATTGAAAGCGCGCTGCATGATCTGCAGGCCCTGGCCTATGAAGAATCACTGCTCGCCAGCCTGGACGAGAGAATCCGCCAGGTGGACTATGCCATCGTGCAGTCTTCCTGGATGCGGGCGCTGCCAGCTTCGCAATTGCGGCTCATGGAGATCGAGGAGCGCAAGGCGGAGCAGGAACCCTACCATTTTCAACGCATCAGCATCCTTGTCACCACCGGCGAAGACGCCCTTTACAAGGCCCTGACCGCCTGCCTCGACGTCTGGGCTCCGGGAGCGACCCTCGTCAGGGTGCGGGACTCTGTGTGGTCGGTGCGCATCGACGCGGTGGAAACCCACCGCATCAGCCTGTACCGCGACCGGGGGCTCTTTCTTGATCAGCCCGAGGGCAAAAGCCCCGTCGGCAGTCTGGCCGGATTCAGCGCGACCCCCTTGCCCGGCATGGAACGGCCCAGGATCAGAGGCAAGGATGAAGCCCCGAAGCTGGTCATAGTCATTGACGATCTGGGGGCGAACAAAAAAGCCATCCAGGATTTGCTGGCCCTTGACTACCCTGTGAGCTTCGCCTTCTGGCCCCATGGCGCGCATACCCGTTACGGGGCCAAGGCCGCGCACGCCAGGGGCAGGGAAATCATCGTGCACCAGCCCATGGAACCCGAGGGCTACCCCTCGGTCAAACCGGGGCCCAACGTACTGCTGGTCAGCATGAGCCAGGCGCGGATCTCCAGCATCCTGGACGCCTCCATCGCAGCGGTGCCGCATGCCTCGGGCTTGAACAACCATATGGGCTCGCGCTTCACCCAGCATGCGCCGGGCGTGAACGCGGTCATTGCCAAGCTCAAGCGGCGGGGCATGTTCATGCTGGACAGCGTGACCCACCCCCGCTCGCTTTTCGCGGCCCAGGGCAAACGGCTGGGTATCGAGCGCTACCACCGCAACGTATTTCTCGACGTTGTGCCGGAAAAGACCAAGGTGCTGCAGGAGCTAAGGCGCGCGGAACGCATCGCCCTGCTCACCGGCCAGGCCGTGGCCATCGGCCACCCGCTTCCCGCCACCCTGGAGGCGCTCAAAGAATGGCAACGCGTCCGCAACAGCGAAGTGCAGATCGTGCGCCTGCGCGATCTGCGCCAGGATTAACCTGAATTTTGCCCCAACGCCGGCACATCCGTTTTTTTACGTCGTAAAAACAGGATCTTGCACTAGATATTACCGCGTATGGCCGCTTTGCAAATTGTAAAAAGCTCTTTTCTGGTATGCGCTCAAAATCCGGAACGGATTTTGAGCTAAAGGCCAGCTACTCTGCTCGCTTGCGGGCCGCTTGCTGCCGCAAGCGGCCACCATGATTTTGCGCGAAGCGCAGAATCCGGGTCAGCCCTCAAATCCTCCGCAATGCCCGGGCTGGTGACAAGACAGTACATTTTTTGCATACTCCCCGCATGGACGTCTTCGGCTTCGACCCCGCCAGCTTCACCAGCTTTCTGCTGACCCTCATGCGCGTCAGCCTGATCGTGTTCATGATGCCCTTTTACGGCGGCAACTATATCCCCAACCAGGTCAAGGGGGCCCTTTGCCTGGTGCTGACCATGGCCATCTGGCCCAACCTTTCCTTTCCCGGCGCCGCGCTTCCGGCGCATCCTTTTTCCATCGGGATCATGCTGCTGGCGGAGCTTGTTCTCGGGCTGCTTCTTGGTATCTGCGTATATTTCATGTTCACTGCCGTGCAACTCGGGGGCGAAATCATGGGCTTTCAAATGGGCTTTACCATGCTGTCCATGGCCGACCCGGCCTCGGGGGCGCAAATGAGCGTCACGGCGCAGATTCTGCACATGGTGACCCTGATCCTCTTTCTCTCCCTTGACGGACATCTGATTCTGCTGCGCGGCCTTGCCGATTCTTTTGCCATCATCCCGCCGGGTGGTCTGCGAATCAGCGGCCCCCTGACCGAAAGCGTGCTCGCCCTGTCCGGCACCATGTTTTCCCTGGCCATACGCATTGCCGCGCCCGTCATTGCCGCCATCCTCATGGCTGAGCTGACCCTGGCCCTCATGGGCCGCGCGGCCCCGCAGATGAACCTGCTCACCCTTGGCTTTCCGATCAAAATCGGCGTGGGCTTTTTCTTCATGGGCATCCTGTTCACCACCATCGCCCTCTTTCTTGAGGACTACATCATCGACCTCAGGCCCATGTTCGCAAGAATCATGAACATGGCGCAGTAAATACCTCCAACTACAACGAATCACCACCTTTCTTCGTTCCCGGTCCGTTTTGTGCAATAGAGGCCCCATGCGTCTTTATTCAGACGCTGGCAAGCTGGCGGCAGCTAATGCCTTCTGCCAGCATATTGCGGAAAAATCGGGGGCTTTGCCGCCGTCAGGCAAGCATTTCAAAGGTAAACTGCTTTAGCCCGGTCAGGACATAGCAATGGCGCGTGATCCGTCAAAGACAGAAAATGCCACACCAAAACGCCTGAAAAAGGCGCGGAATGATGGCAATGTCGCCAAATCACAGGAATTGAGCAAGACAGTATCCATACTGTCCGGTCTCATCATCCTTACCATGTGGCTCGGTTACATCGGCCATTCGCTTCAGCAGTTGTTCCGCCATTTCATGACCAAGGGGGTGGACTACACCCTGAACGAGCACACGGTGGCCGAACTGGGCATGTCCCTTGCCATGACCCTTGCCAAAATGATGCTGCCGGTGCTGCTCTTTATCGCCCTTTGCGCTTATGTGGCCCTGCGCCTGCAAGTGGGAAAGCTCTGGACCACCAAGGTTTTCAAGCCCAAGTGGGGCAAGTTCAACCCCATCAAAGGGCTCCAGCGCATGCTTTTGTCCAAGGAAACCTTTATCCGCCTTTTTAAAAGCATGGCGCTGGCCGTGGTCATCGGCATCGCTCCGATCATGGCCATCAAGGCGGAAATGGTCCTGTTTCCGACCCTGTATTACATGGATGCCGCGGGCATTGTCGCCTACATCCTGGCCCTCGGGCGCAAGGTGGTGCTGTACGCCCTCTGGCCCATGGTGATCATTGCCGTCATCGACCTATTCTATTCGCGCTGGAGCTACAAAGAAAACCTGAAAATGACCAAGGACGAGGTCAAGGACGAACGCAAGCAGGCAGAGGGCGACCCGAAAATACGCGCGGCCCAGCGCAAGAAGATGATGGAAATGTCCATGGCCCGCATGATGCAGCAGGTGCCCAAGGCCGACGTCGTGATCACAAACCCCACCCATATCGCCGTTGCCCTGCGCTACAACGCCATGGAGGCCCCGGCCCCGGTGGTGGTGGCCATGGGCGCCAACCAGCTTGCCGAGCGCATCAAGAAAATCGCCAGGGAAAACAATGTTCCTGTCAGAGAAAACAAGCCTCTGGCACGGGCTTTGTATAAGCAGACTGAAGTCGGGGATATGATCCCGGCTGAACTCTTCCAGGCCGTGGCCATTATCCTGGCCCAGATCTGGAAAACAAAGAATACCGGCCGGACCATAACGCCCTGACGGCGCCGAGGCAGCGATGCCGGGCCGTCGTGGCTTTGACGGCCGGCCCCAGAAGGCGTCAGGATTATGGCAACACGAGCCTCCCTTCCCAATATCAATTATGAGCGTTTCGCCAAGCAGGGCGATATCCTGCTGGCCGGCGGCGTGGTCACCATCCTGCTTATCATGCTGGTGCCGCTGCCGACCTTTATTCTGGATATCATGCTCTGCGTCTCCATAGCGCTGTCGCTGACCATCCTTATCACCTCCATGTTCATGCTCTCGCCCCTGGAGTTTTCCATCTTCCCCTCCCTGCTGCTGGTGACGACGCTGCTGCGCCTGGGTTTGAACGTGGCCTCCACCCGCCTGATCCTCATGCACGGCGACAAGGGCACGGACGCGGCCGGTTCGGTAATCCAGGCTTTTGGCGAATTCGTGGTCGGCGGCAGTTATATCATCGGCGCTGTCATCTTCATGATCCTCTTTATCCTGAACAAGATGGTCATCACCTCGGGCACCACGCGCATAGCCGAAGTCGCGGCCCGCTTCACCCTGGATGCCATGCCCGGCAAACAGATGGCCATTGAGGCCGACCTGAACTCCGGGCTGATTACCGAAGAAGAAGCCACGGAACAGCGCAAGGCCATCCGCCGCGAAGCCGACTTTTACGGCGCCATGGACGGCGCGGGCAAATTCGTGCAGGGCGACGTGACAGCGGGCCTGTTCATCACCTTCATCAACATCATCGGCGGGGTGCTGCTCGGGGTGCTGCAGCGCGGCCTCTCCTGGCAGGACGCCCTGCAGACCTACACCCTGCTGACCATCGGCGACGGCCTGGTGGCCACCATCCCTTCGATTATCAGTTCGACAGCCGCCGGCATCATCGTGTCCCGGGCCGCCGCCGAAGCCAAGATGGGTGAAGAATTTATCGGTCAGTTGACGTACAACAGCCGGGCCCTGAACATGGTGGCCGGCGTGCTGTTGATCTTTGCCCTGATTCCGGGCCTGCCCCTGCTGCCCTTTTTGAGCCTCTCCCTGCTCATGTTCATTGTGGCCAGGGCCACCAAGGCGCAAAAGGAGGGTGAAGGCTATGTGGTGGGCGGCGCCAAGGCGCTGACAGGCGCTTCCGGATCCGGCGGCAAGGCCCTGCCGCCGGGTTCGCGCGGCGGCGCGGGCGGCTCCGCACCAGAGGCCTCCCTGGATACTCCGGAAGAAGTGCAGGCCCTGCTGCCCCTGGATACCCTGGAACTTGAAGTGGGCTATGGCCTGGTGCCCCTGGTGGACGAAAACCAGAACGGCAACCTCTTGTCCCGCATCCGCTCCATCCGCCGCCAGTTCGCCCTGGACATGGGGGTCATCCTTCCCTCGCTGCACCTGCGCGACAACCTGCAACTCAAGCCGGGCCAGTACAGTCTGCTTATCAAGGGCAATGAAGTGGCCTCGGCCGAGATACTTATCGATCACCTGCTGGCCATGGACCCTGGCAACGCCAAGCACAATATCCGGGGCATTGAAACCAGGGAACCGGCCTTCAACCTGCCCGCCGTCTGGATCCCCGAAAGCCAGAAGGAAGAAGCCATGCTGGCCGGATACACGGTGGTGGACCCGGCCACGGTCATTGCCACGCACCTGACCGAGGTCTTTCGCCGGCATCTGGGCGAATTCCTTGGCAGGCAGGAAACCCAGGCCCTGCTGGACAACCTTGCCAAAACCGCGCCCAAGGCCGTGGAAGAGCTCTGCCCCGGCATACTCTCCCTTGGGGTGGTGCAAAAGGTGCTGCAGAACCTTGTGCGCGAAAATGTCTCCATCCGCGATCTGCTGACCATTGCGGAAACCCTGTCCGACCAGGGCACGATGATCAAGAACTCCGAAGTATTGACGGAATATGTGCGGGAAAAGCTTTCCAGAACCATTGTCAGGCCTTATCTTGACAGCAGCGGCACGCTGCCGATCATCACTCTGGACCCCAAGTCCGAGCAGGTTCTGCAAGAAGCCCTGCGCCAGACTGAACACGGCACCTTCCTGGCCCTTGCCCCCGGCAACGCGCAGCGCCTCATACAGCAGATCAACCAGACTGTTGAAATGGCCGTGAACACGGACGGGCAGCCCGTGGTCCTGGCTTCGCCCATGACCAGGCCGCACCTGGCCCAGTTGATCATGCGTTTTCTGCCCTCTGTCCCGGTAATTTCCCAGGCCGAGATCCCGCCGGACATCCGTCTGCAGTCCCTGGGCACTGTCGGAGTTGAATAATGCAGATTAAAACCTTTACAGGACGCGGCAGCTCGGCTGTGCTGGCCATGATCAAAGAAGATCTCGGCCCGGACGCGGTCATTCTTGACACGCGTGAAGAAAACGGCGCCGTGACCATGACCGCCGCCACCGAGCGCCCGCGCCCAGCGCAGCAGGCCTCCGGCATGGGCGTATATTCCATCGGCGGCCAGACCAGCCGCTTTCAGCCGCCCGGCCCTTTTTCCGCCCCGCCGGCAGGGGCCTTTTCCGACGCGGGCGCCGGCCACCCCGCCGGCGCGGGCTTTGCCGCCCAGAGCGCGGGCACGCCCCAATACGCCCCGGACCCCGCAAGCGGCTATGCCCAGGGGCAGGGGGCATACCCGCCGGACAATGGCTATGCCGACCCGGCATACGGTTCCACCGCGTCCCGGCCGCGCCAGATGCCGCTGCCGGGCCAGGAGCAGAGCATGGCCCCCCCGGGACAGGGGCCGGCTTTTACCGCCCATGCCGGGCAAAACGCAGCCTGGAGCATGCCCGCGCAGCCCGGCCAGGGAGCGCAGTCCGGTTACTTCGCGGATCCATACGCCCAGGAACTTTCGGCCCGCAACGCCCAGGCCATGGCCGGGTCCGCGCCTGGCGGAGCGCCTTTTGCGCGGGCCGCGGGAGCCGGGCAGCCGGGG
>JAJDJN010000056.1 GCA_030267245.1 Desulfovibrio sp. OttesenSCG-928-A18 | reverse complement strand
CCGGCGGGGACTCCAAAGGGGTAGCGCCCCTTTGGCCGCCGGAGGCATTTTCTCATCCTGTTCCCCGGCCAGTCGCCGGGCGCACGGGTGAATCGTCTTTGCAACACAATCCATGTAAACACAAGGTACTGGAAGGATGCCACAATGGCCGACAACAGCAAAAAAGCCTTATGGGCGGCGGCCCCTTTCGCTTTCATCATCGTTCTGGCCGCCGTACTCTTTTTCTGGGGCAAGGGGGTCTACAATACCCTGGTAGTGCAGGATGAAAAGGTCAAAAGCGCCTGGAGTCAGGTGGAAAACCAGTACCACCGCCGTTTGCAGCTCATACCGAACCTGGTGGAAACAGTGCGCGGCTATGCGGCCCACGAACGCGAAAGCCTTGAAGCGGTCATAAACGCCAGAGCCAACGCCGGCAAGACGGTAATAGACCCGCAGTTGTTGGATCAGTTGTCCCTGCAGCAGTTCCAGAGCGCCCAGCGTGAGCTTGGCAGCTCCCTTTCCCGGCTCATGGTGGTCATGGAGCAATACCCCGAACTCAAGGCCAATGAAAACTTCACCATGCTCCAGGCCCAGCTTGAAAGCACGGAAAACCGCATCGCCGTCGAGCGCAAGCGCTTCAACGATATCGCGCAGGAGTACAACACCAGCCTGCGATCCTTCCCGACCAATATGCTGGCCGGTTTGCTCGGTTTCAAGCCCAGGCCCTACTTTGCCGCTGAAAGCGGCGCGGAAAGGGCCCCCAGCGTCAAATTCACGGGCAGCGGTAAATGACCTTCGCTCCTTGCCCTTGTTCCGTCGCCATGGGCATGCGCCGCATCGCGGCGCTTGCGCTGCTGCTGCTCATTTTCATCCCGCTTCGCCCCCTGCCCGCTCCGGCCGCCGGGCAGGGCGTCTACTCCGTCCAGGCAGTGCCCAATGTGCAGCTTGCCGATTCCACGCGCTACGTCAGCAACCCCGACGGGATCATCAGCCCGGATGACGAGGCTCAGATAAACCGCATCGCGGCGGAACTTCGCCAAAGCCTTGGGGTCGAACTGGCGGTTGTGGCCATTTTCGGCATCAGGGACAACGAGGCGCGCATGTTCGCCACCGATCTGTTCCAGCACTGGGGGATCGGAAAAGCGGGCAAGGACAACGGACTGCTCATCCTGCTGATCACCGACCCGGCGCAGCGCAGCGTTATTTTTGAAACAGGCTACGGCCTTGAAGGCGACTTGCCCGACGCCATCTGCTTTCGCCTGCAGCAGCGCTTCATGCTGCCGGACATGCGCGAGGGCAGATACAGCGAGGGCATGCGTAAAGGCGTCATGGCCGTCCGCGATTATCTCATGGCCAACAGCGAGGATCGCGAGTCTTTTGCCGGCGCCGCCCCCACGGGCAAAGGCCGGCCTTCGGGCCCATTCCCCGGCCCTGCCGACGGGATGGGCCTTTCGCCGTTCATGCTGTTGTTCTTCATTGTCCTGTTCATCGCGCTCAAAATCTACCTGAAGCGCCGGCCCCGCATCTGCCCCAACTGCGGCATGAAGCAACTCGTGTACACGGGCAGCAAGGTGCTGGTCCAGCCCAGCTACGAACAGGCGGGAGTAGGCGTGGAGATCAGCCGCTGCCGCAACTGCGGTCATATCGAGCAGAAAGAACGGATCCTGCCCAAACGCAGACGGAGCGGCAGCTCCGGCGGGGGCGGCGGTTTCGGAGGCGGCGGCGGTTTCGGCGGGGGCGGCAGCTCCGGCGGGGGCAGTTCCGGCGGCTCCTGGGGCGGAGGACGCTCGGGCGGCGGCGGCGCCAGCAGCCGTTTCTGACAAGGCATATAACTTTCGCGCCAGCGACAAGCACCGCTCGCGGCGCGCGGCATGAACCTCTTATGAGCAGCCAAGGCTTTTTTGCCCGCGTGTACGAACTCGTGGCCCGCATTCCACCCGGGAAGGTCATGACTTACGGGCAGATCGCCCGGGTGCTGGAAAGCCCCTATTCCGCAAAGCTTGTGGGCTTCGCCATGAGCGCCGCGCCCGAGGAGCGGGGGCTGCCCTGTCATCGGGTGCTGAATCGTCTGGGCGAAATGGCCCCCGGCCTGATTTTCGGCGGAGAGCGCAAACAGCGCCAACTCCTGCGCTCGGAAGGGGTGCCTTTTCTGGACAACGGACGTGTGGACCTGACCCTGGCGCTTTTTGAGCCCCCGGCCTTGTGCGGGCTTTAGGGGCTGCCCCTGATCCAAATATTGCGTCAACGCCGGCATACCCGCTGTTTTTACATCGTAAAAACAGCATGTTGCACAATATGTTGCTGGGCATTGTCGAACTGCAAAGCGTAAAGACCTCTTTTTTGGCATGCGCTCAAAATCCGAAATGGATTTTGAGCCAAAGGCACGCTGCGCTGCCCGCTTGCGGACCGCTTGCTGGCGCAAGCGACCGCCCGACCAGGGAGGCCTTGCCTCCGCAAACAGGACACAAGGGGCGAGCATGCATCGACGCAAAATTTACGCGCGCCTCTGCCGCCTGCAACGCTGGGACGAGGCCTGCGAACTTACGGCCGAACTCATGCGGGAGCAGCCCCTGCTCCCGCTCTGGCCCCTGCTCTGCGCCGAGGCCCACGCTTCTGCCGGCAGGTTCGACGAGGCCATCGCCTGCGCCTCGGAAGCGCAACACCGCTTCAGCCTGCTAAAGGACCAGGATGCCGAGGAAGCAATGGGCTCCCTCTGGCATTCCATCGGACTGTCCGCGCTTCTGGCTGAAGCGGGCGACAGCGCCGTTACCGCGCTGGAGCAGGCTCTGGCCCTGTTTTCGGACAATGAGGACCTGCTTTTTCACTACGCGCTTGCCATGCAGCTCTGCTCGCGCCACAAAGAAGCGGCCGCCGTTTACGGACGCCTGCTCGCCCTCGCACCCCGGCACGTGCAGGCCCGGATAAATCAGATTTTCTGCCTTGTCGAAAGCGGCGATCAGGGCGCTGCGGCCCGCAGCCTGGACCAGTGGCCCCAGGAAACAAGCCCCCCCGCCCATCTGGAAAAAGCCCTGGCCCGGTCCTCGGTGCTGGAAGCGCAAGGCCGCCATGCCGAGGCCCTGCAATGCCTTGATCCGTGCGGACGCTCATTTTCCGAAGCGCCCGTCCCGGAACTTGAGGCGGCCCTGCACGCAAGCCGGGGCAGGCTGCTGCGCCTGCTTGGCAAGAATGCCGAGGCCCTGCCGGAACTGACCGAAGCCTTTCGCCTGCAGCCGGCCTCGGGCCGGAACGCGGCGGAGCTTGCCGACCTGTACCTGGATCTTGGCAGGCAGCGGGAGGAAGGCGCAGTATGGCGGCAGCACATCGCCCGGGGCGGCAGGCCAGAACTTGCCGAAGCGCGCGCGGCGCTGAACATTCCGGCAGTGCTTGAATCAGGCGCACAAGCCGTGCTGCTGCGCCGCAGGCTGAGCACCCTCTTTCACGAGGGGGGCGAGGGCCCGGTGCTCGCCCCGCCCCTGGCCCTTATGGGCATGCCTCCTTTTTTTCTGGCCTTTCACGGCCTTGATGACGCCGCCCTGCTCAGCGACATGGCGCGTTTTCTCATCCAGCGCACAAGCTTGCGCCATGCGCCAAAAATATGGCCGCCCGGCCCCGCGTCCGGCCCTGTACCCGCCCCGGCTCCCGGCCCTGTGCCAGACCGGACGCCGGGCCCAATGCCAGGCCAGATACCAGACCAGACACCGGGCCAGTTGCCGGACCAGTCGCCGGGCTTGTCACCGGACCGGGCGGAAAAACACGCGCGCATCCGGCAACTGGCCGCCGCCCTGCGCCCCCCGGCGCAACGGCGCATTGCCTTTATTTCAAGGCATTTTTCCAACCACACGATCATGTCCTATTTTTTCCGGGTGCTGCTCTGCCTGTGCCCGCGTCTTCCTCATTGTCTGCTCCTGGAATTTCCGCAGGAGCAGAACGCCTTCAGGAACGAGCTTGCGCGCGTCGGCCGGCTGCTCACTTTGCCCCCCCGGCTGGAAGCGGCCCGCCAGACAATCCTGGATTTGGATCTGGACATTCTGGTCTACCTGGACCTGGGGCTGGACCCCGGCACCTGGTTTCTGGCCTTTTCCCGCCTTGCGACCCTGCAATGCTGCCTCTACGGCCACCCCATGACAACAGGCATCCCGAACCTGGATATCTTCCTCTCCCCGGCCGCCATGGAAACCCCCGACGCCGAAGTCTTCTACAGCGAAACCCTGCTCCGGCTGCCCGGGCTGGGCAGCGGTTTTATGCCCCCCTCCCCTGCCGGATCCCGGGCGGGCGGAGCAGGCCGCTCCGGCCGGAAAACTGTCTACCTCTGCGCCCAGAGCCTGTTCAAAATCCACCCGGACATGGACGAAGCCTTCCGGAGCATCCTCGGCCGGGACCTGGACGCAAGATTGCATCTCTTTCGCTCCTCCCGCGAATGGGAAACGGAAGCCTTGCGCCTGCGCCTGCGCGGCAGCCTCGGCCCGCATTTTTCCAGGCTGCGCTGGCTGAAGCAGTGCGGGGAAGAAGAATTTCTGCGCATCCTGCAAGAAGCGGATGCCGTACTTGACAGCTTTCCTTTCAGCGGCGGCGGCACCTCCTTCAAAGCCCTGGGCGGCGGCGTACCGCTAATCACCCTGGAAGGCCGCTTCATGCGCGGCCGGCAAAGCTCGGCCCTCTACCGCCAGCTCGATGTCGATGGCTGCACCGCCCGCACGAAAGAGGAATACTGCGACCTGGCCCTCAGCCTGGCCCACTCCCCCGAAAAAAAAGCGGCCCTGCGCGGCGAACTGCTCGCGCGCAAAGACCGCCTCTTTGCCCTGGATGAAAGCGTGGACTACCTGGAACAACTGCTGCTGGGCGACAGCGTTCCAGATTTTTAGCGCAGCACCGGGCCGGCATGGATCGACAATATGCGGAGCAAGGGCTATCATGCCCCCCGCCCGACCCTTTTCAGAACAGCCCCCATACTTAGGGGCGGCACAGACGACGCTGGAGGATCTCGTGTTCGCTCAAGCTGGTACCGCACGCGGCCTTGTGCTTTTCTTCTGCCTTTGTCTCCTTGCATCCTTGCGCCTGCCCGGCACGGCATCCTCGGAAGCCCGGGCCGGAACCGGGACGGCTTCTTTTGCCGCAAGCGGGCTTCTGATCAGCCCGGATGAAAGCGCGGAGGCAATCCTGCTTCGCGCCCATCAACTGGACGCCGACGCCATGCTCCTGGCGGTGCTGGGCTATGCGGACGGCCGTGGCGGCTTTCCCAAAGCCGTGTCGCTAGGCACGGAATGGCACAAGCAGCTTCTGGCAATCGGCGCTTTCGAGGCCGCCGGCATCGCCTGGGCGCGCGTATGGTCCGAGACGGACTTCAGACGCATACCTTCCATGGAACTGTTTGCCGCGCACATGGCCAACTGCTCCTTTGCCCGTTCCGGAAGCAGCTATGCGGCGCTGAAAAAAGCGGAAATTTTTGATTTTGAACCCTTTTGCACCGATCTGGAAACACAGAAACAGAAGTATCCCGGCTGGGAAGGCCCGTACAATAACTAACTGCGCGCCCGGGAAGAGTACAGCAATAACTTCGGGCTGATCCAGCTCCTGCGTGAACTGCGTTCGCGCCCAGCCAACAGTGAGGATATGAAAAGCCTGAACAACGCCTTTAACGGAGCGGCCAGCGCGCTTTTTATCGCAAGCACCCATGAGCCGGCCACCGGGCGCCCCGATTGGAAGGCAACGCGCCTGCTCGACTTTCTTGTCGCGCAACGCGGCATTCTCGCCATCCCCATGTGGAAGCACGAAACAGAGGAAGAAGAGGATTTCGCATCCACCGGCCTTGTGCTTTCCCATATCTTGCGCAACATGATTGCCCAGGCCCCTGCCAAAGCCGCCCCCGTCATGGGCCGGGCCTTTTGGGGGGAAGCCGACGCCATCCGCGAAATGGCCCGGCTTTACCGGCATAGCGGCTACGGCTTTTTTCTGGATGAAAAAATGTCCCGGGCCTGGCTGTCCCAGGGGGCCTTTATGGGAGACGCTCGCTGCCAGTTATATATGGCCGTTGATGAATTCATGCACGGCAATCCGGCCGCGGCCAGGGCCTGGGCCCTGATCGCCGGGGCTCCGGAAGCCGGAAGCACGGAACAGAGCCGGGCCGCCAGGCGCCTGAACGCCGCCCTCGAGGCGCAACTGAGCGAAAAAAGACTCGAAATCAGCAAACAATATGTGCAACTGCTCGAAAAAGCCATGGCTGAAAACGCACAGCGGCAACAGGTGCAGAAACAGGAGCAGGAACAGGAACAGGAACAAAAACAGGAGCAAAAACAGGCCGCTGGCAAACAGGGCCCGGCGTCCGAATCTCCTTTTGCGGCGGCAGGATTGCTGGAACACAAGGACGAAGGGGTGGAGGATATCCTGTTCAGAGCGCATCTGTATGACACCCGCGCCATGCTGGCCGTTGCTGCCGGCCATGCGCGAGGCGTCGGCGGATTCCCGAAGGAACCCCCGATCGCCCAGGAATGGCTCGATCTCCTTGAGGCTCTCGGCGCCTCTGAAGCCGCCCTGATGGTGAAAGTGCTGCTGCGCCCGGACAATGCGGGCGAAGCCGGCGCCGGGGCGGCAAAAATGAGCACGGACGAGATCGAAGCTGCTTGCGCCCTGCTGCCGGGGAGCCCTCTGGCCCTTGCCTTTCGGGAAACGGGGATTATTGACATAAGCCACTTCTGCGCGCGCGCCGCTTCGGACAGCGGCCGGCCCTTTTCAGCGGCGAATTCGCATACTCTGTACCGCTATGCCAAAAACAGGGAGGCAACCCTCGCCGACATGCGCCTTATGCGCGAATTACGCTCGCGCCCGGCAAGCGCCGAGGAGTTGATGGCACTCCGGGAGAAAGACAGACCCGCCCTGCTGGAAGTATTCGCGTCCACGACGCACGCCCCCTACACCCAGAGCCCGGACTGGCAGGCGGAACGTTTGATCGAATTTTTTGCCAGGCAAAGCGCAGCCGAAAAAAAAGGATACGCCCAATATTCTCCTATGAATTATACGCTGTACCGGGTAAACGAAAGCGCCTTTAAAAAACTTGCGGACGACCCCGCCCGGGCGCGCGACGAAATCCGCCGCGCCCACCAGGGAGATCTCGAGGCGGCGGGCCGCATGGCCGGCTACTATTACGAGGGCAGTTTCTTTTTTCCGCAGAACCTTTCCCTGTCCGAAGCCTGGCTCCGCTTTGCGGCCCTGCGGGGGGACGCGAAAAGCCAGTTGCAACTGGCCGTAAAGCATCTGGACGCGGGAGAACTGCCGGAAGCATTGGCCTGGGCTGCCATTGCCCAAAAAAAGCCCGACCCGGAAAACGCGGAGCTGACAGATTATATGGTCCGGAGCATACAAAAGGCATCGGACGCTACAACGCTGAACAGGGCTGAAGAATATCAACAGCGCTACGTCCGCCTCATGGACCTGCGCAAAAGCTGGCAACAGAACCCATGAAAAGTAAACTGCACTATTATCTCTGCGGCCTCGCCATGGGCGCCGCCGACGTGGTGCCCGGCGTCTCCGGGGGCACCATCGCCTTTATCACCGGCATCTACCCCCGGCTGCTCGGCGCCATTGAGGCCTTTGACCTGCATTTCTTCACAGACATGCTGCGGCTGCGTTTTGCCCGGGCCTTTGCCCGGATCCCCTGGGCCTTTCTGCTCCCGCTGCTTGCCGGCATCGCCACATCCATATTTACCCTGGCCAAGGCGGTGACCTACGCCCTTGACACCTGGCCGGTGTTCATCTGGTCCTTTTTTTTCGGCCTCATTGTGGCCTCGATCCTGCTCCTGGGCAAAGAACTCAAGCTGGGCGCGGCCGGCACCTGGGCCGGCCTGGCCCTGGGCGCTGTCTGCGGCTGGATGATCACCGGCGCCCAGAGTGTGGAAATAGGCCAGAGCCTGCCCATCTTCTTTTTTTCCGGCTTCATCGCCATTTGCGCCATGATTCTGCCTGGCATATCCGGGGCCTTTGTGCTGGTGCTGCTCGGGCAGTATTCACATGTGATCAAGGCGGTGGCCGAACTGGACCTGCTCATCCTGCTCGTGTTCGCCCTGGGCTGCGCATGCGGCATCATGTCCTTTGCCCGGGTGCTGAACCGCCTGCTCAAACACTTCCCCAATGTGATCATGGCCCTTCTGACCGGGCTCATGATCGGCACCCTGCGGGCCATCTGGCCATGGAAAACGGGCAGCTGGCCCACCCTGCCCCCGACCCTGGACGCGAGCGTCTTTTTCGGCCTGCTCTGCTGCCTGGCCGGCATGGCCCTGCCCATAATCCTGACCAGACTGGCAAAACGCTAGGGGCTGTTTCTAAGGAAGCACTGATTAATGGTCTTTTTGTCCTCTGGCCGCGCCCGGCCTGACTCAAATCAAATACCGCCCAAGCGCCTCCGGCTCAAGGGGCGCGCCATGGCGCCGGGCCAGGTCCTGCACCCGTTCCAGCAACGCCGCGTTATTCATTAGCTTTGCCAGCTTTGCAAGATAGGCCCCCATGCGCTGGGCCTCTTTCCTGTCCCCGGCGGCGAGGAAGCATTCAAAACAGGCCAGGTAGGCATTTTCATCCGGGGCCCTGGCCAGCCATTGCCTGGCCAGGGCCAGCGCCCGCTCTGTCTTATGCACGTTCAGGCACAAGGCTATGCCCAAACGCAAAAACTCGACATTGCCTGAAAAGCTCTTGTAGGCAAGGGCGAACAGCACTTCCGCCAATTCCGTCTGTTTCAGGCCGAGCAGCCTGCCCATGCCGGCAAGCAGTTCCGGAAGCGCCAGCCCCTGAACCGCGCACAAGTTCACATCATATCTGGGCGCCGGACTGCCGGCCTCAAGCATGGAACGCACTTCACGCGCAAGGGGCAGAATGTCCGTGCGCTCCTGAACCGGGCTTTGCGCCTGCGCGTAAAACTGCTCCCAGCGCCTGGGGTTGTTCGCGCCGTAAGTCGCGTCCCCTTTTTCCAGTTTCTGGGCAAAGTCACGCTGCGAGCGGTAACTGTAGTGATTGAGGCAGGCTTTGTCGGTGGCCACAGGGGAATAGGCGCCCAAAGCCGGTTCGCCCTTCGTGTTCACGGCAAAGCCATCGTGAAAGAGAAAATGATGCGCGGTAACGGTCATTTTCACCCGCGCGGGCCGGACAATGCACTTGCCGTTGTAAGAATAGCCCAGACTCTGGGTATAGTTGAGGGTGACCATCCCCTCCGGACGGGCGATATGCCCGGATGAAGAAAAAACATCCCACTGCAGGGCCAGGCCGGAATACGCCTCGTAGTCCCGCAGCAGCACGCGGGCGTCCGTGTCGTATTTGAGGCAGAGGAATTCGTCCAGGTCGAAAAAGGCCAGCCATTCGAATTCATGCCCATGGTCGCGCAGGCACAAATTATAGGCGATGTTCTGCATGGCCTCGCCGCGCAGGGTATAGGTATCGCAGACGCCAAGCTCGTAAAACTCGCTCACGCTTTCGCGTACCGGCACCGGGCTTTCGTTGTCGTAAATATAAATTTTCTCAAAACCGATGCGGTAATGATAGGCAACCCACTCGCGCAAGAATGGGGTTTCATCCCTGGCAATGGCGCAAAGGCCGAGGTAATAACGCGGAGTTGCAACAGTCATGGCGTCAGATTCAGGATATTGCTTTTGCAATGCGAGCACAGCTCGCCCGCAAGCATTTCAGGGCAATGTTTGAGGACAAATCCCTGCGGAGCAAATACGCTTTTTCAAAGTGAATTTGCTCTGGGGCTGTCTCTAATATGCCGGAACTAGAGAGCTTTCACGCCGCACAGGCGCGGGAAGCAGTTCAACCACCATGCTGGTGGCGCTTTTTTGCTCATCCGGCGGCATCAGCACAAGAACGCCCCTGCCGAACTCAAAAAGCGTCTGCAGATCTTCCGCTCCAGGGCTCAATATAAGCCCTTTCGGGTCCACAAGCACGGCCGCCCGCAATTCAAATTCCCCCTCGGAAACCGCCTTGGCCACAGCCGCGCGCATGGCCGAAAGCGACAGGGACAGGTCGGCGTTTTCCATTGTGCAGGCCGAATAAATCTTCCCCGTGGCCGTCAGCAGCGCCGCGCCCCGACCGCTTTTGCCGTAAGGGGCATACGCCGGAACAGCGGCCCTGGTGGCCGCTTCAACCAGGATGCGCCGTTCACCCTCTTCCAGTTCGCGCACAAACCATTTTCTATACAGGCGGTCGTATTCGCCCGATTCACGCACCCGCTTCAAGCCCTCGTCCACCATGCGCTTGAGATCGCCCCGGTCCCGGTTGACCGCGATGCGCATGTTCGTAATGCCAAGGGGGGTGCCCACAGTCGTAATGGCCCCGTAGTTGAGCTTGTTTATGTAGTAGTAGCTGTTTTGCACCGGAGCGCAGTAAGCGGCCACCTCGTCGTTGAACAAAGCCCGCAGCCCATCGGTACGCCGGGTGAAAGGCTTGATGTTGAAACCGCCTATTTCCTGCAGCAAGCGATGCTGGTAAGTTCCCTGCTCCACCGACACGGGCTGCCCCCGCAAAAGCAGGGCGGAGGGGAAGCGGTTGTAAACTTTGGTAAAAAGCCGTATCTGCAAAGGGAAGCTGGGCTGCTCGGAAAACAGATAGAGCTGCTCGCGCTGCCGGGTGCGGATCATGCCCGATGTCAGATTGATATCGCCCGCGGACAGCTCATATTCAATGCGCTCCCAATTAAGGGGGCGAAAGACAAGCGTGGCCCCGGTGTCGTGAAAGATCGCCTGCACCAGTTCGATCTCAAAACCCACGGCCACTCCGCCCGCGTCCTCATAGGTAAAGGGCGGAAACTCGCGGTCAAAGCCGTACACCACCCGCATGGGCTGTGCCGCAAAAGCCGGCTCTGGACGCGGGACAAAAAGGACGCAGCACAGGCCGAGGGCAAGGATCAAGGCCGCACCAGGCGACATGCCGCGCCCCGGTGGCGCTGAACGGGTGAATCGACGCATAAACTTCTGTAACATGGTATATTCCTTGACAAGAGCAAATTAACTTTGCGCTTTGCCGCCCGGCAGGGAGCAAAGCTGACCCGCCACGGCCTGCACCGCGCCAGGCAGCCCTGACAGCGGGCAAGGCGCGGAAAAGCGCATCGGATGAACCCAAGGCCGTGACAGGGAGAACGCAAATGACACAGCTGCATTTTCCGGAGCCGGCACTGTCTCTTATCGGCAGAATAGCGGCTGAACTTATTGCCCGCAAGTATACACTTGGCACTGCCGAGTCCTGCACCGGGGGCATGGCGGCAGCCATGTGCACCGCCTTGCCGGGCAGCTCCGCCTGGTTCGCGGGTTCGGTGGTTTCCTACGCCAACCTGGTTAAAGAGTCCCTGCTCCATGTGCCCCAAGAGACGCTGCGCGAAAACGGCGCCGTCAGCGCCGAGGTGGTGGAGGCCATGGCCAGGGGTGCCCTGGACACGCTTTCGGTAAACGTCGCCCTCGCTGTTTCAGGCATCGCCGGCCCGGATGGCGGCAGCCCGGACAAGCCCGTGGGCACGGTATGGATAGCCGCCGCCATAAAGGAAGAAGCCGGCGCGGCCAGGGAAAGGGACATACGCCTGCGCAGCGGACTTCATGTTTTTCCCGGCAACAGGGGCGAGGTGCGCTACGCCGCCTCCCTGGCCGCCTTTACGCTCGTTCTTTCGCTGC
>JAJDJN010000055.1 GCA_030267245.1 Desulfovibrio sp. OttesenSCG-928-A18 | reverse complement strand
TCTGGTTGAAAGTCATAACCCGGCCCGAAAATTGCCTCGGGCCTGTTGACACGAGCAGGGCAAGAGCTCGCTTGCTATCGCAAGCGCAGATCCGTTATTGGGAAGAAAGCCGTTTATTACCAGCGTTCTCTCCCCCATTTTCCATACTATAAAATCAATCGCCTGGCGAGCATATGCCGGGCATTAAATAAGCGTTTTCTCTGCTTATGCATAAAAAAATATCGGGGCGGACCAACCGTTTCACAGTTGGCCCGCCCCGCTTTAAGGGGCCCGGGGGCTCTGCCCCCGGTTGGGTCCGGGGCAGAGCCCCGGCCGCCGGAGGCATAGCCGCCCCGCTTTAAAAGGTTCCCGCTTCTTTCTTGACGCCAAGGGCGATTTTCCAGAGCAGGGAGACCACCAGCGCGCCTATGCCGTAGACGGCAAGCCCGATCAAAAGTTCGGGGAAGCTCGGGGCATAGGGGGTGATGCTGTCAAAGGTGTTGGGGGTGAAGCCGCCCCAGAGCATGCCGAGACTCTTGTCAATCCAGGTGGCGATGACCAGAATGATCAGCGTGAAGGGCAGCAGCTTTTCATTATCGCGCGTGGACGGCATGGCCATGAACAAAAAGCTCACCAGAGCCAGAACGGCCGCAGTCCACATCCAGCCGTTGATCCACAGGGCGTGCCCGTCATGGCCGGAGAAGAGCGCGGTCATGGGGTGCATGTGCCCGGGGATCTGGCTGTAGAAGGCGGTAAAGATTTCAAGGCAATAGAAGAAGATGTTTATGCCCATGGCATAGGCGATAATCTTGGTCAGGGTCCTGACCGCCTCCTTGCCCGGGTCAAAACCGGTCACGCGCCGGACCACAAAGACGAGCAGCAGCAGCAGGGCCGGGCCGGAGCAGAAGGCCGAAGCCAGGAAGCGGGCGGCCATGATCGCCGTCAGCCAGTAGTGGCGGCCGGGGATGCCAGCGTACAGGAAGGCCGTAACCGTGTGGATGGAAAAGGCCCAGAATACGGACAGGTAGATAAAGAACTTGATCCACTTTGGCGGATCCACCTGATGCCGCTCGGCCTCAAGGGTAACCCAGCCGATGACCAGGTTCAGGAGCAGGTAGCCCGAAAGCACCACCATGTCCCAGAACATGACCGAATTGGGTGTTGGGTGCAGCATGACGTTGAGCACCCGCTGCGGCTGGCCGAGGTCCACCACGATGAAGAGCATGCACACGATCACCGAACCGATGGCCATGAACTCGCCCAGAATGATCATTTTCTTGAACTTGGCATAATGGTGAAAATAGGCCGGCAGCACGAGCATCACGGCCGAAGCCGCCACGCCGACCATGTAGGTGAACTGGGCGATATAAAAGCCCCAGGACACATCGCGCGAAAGGTCGGTGATGCGCAGGCCCACACGGACCTGGTAGATATAAACCAGGCCGCCGAGGGTGATTATCGCTCCCAGAAAGGCAAGCCAGCCATAGAAAGACGGTCTGCCTTTAAGCACTTTTTCTATCATGGCAGGCCTCCTTACAGAATGTAGTACACACTGGGTTCGGTACCCAGGGTAGGTTTGCGGCGGATGGTGAAATTCTCTGCAAGGACCTTGCGCACGGAAGACTCCGGATCCCCAAGGTCGCCGAAGGTGATGGCCCCGCCCGAGGCTTCCACGCACAGGGGCATCTTGCCCTCGGCCAGAAGTTCGGAGCAGAAGGTGCACTTTTCCACAACCCCGCGCATGCGCGTGGGGAAGCTCTGGTTGACATTGTCAATATAGGGGCGCGGGTCTTCAAAGTTGAAGCTGCGCGCGCCAAAGGGGCAGCCGGCCATACAGAAACGGCAGCCGATGCAGCGGTGGTAATCCATGACCACAATGCCGTCGGAGCGGCGGAAGGTGGCCTGGGTCGGGCACACCCGCACGCAGGCCGGGTTCACGCAGTGGTTGCAAAGCAGCAGGTACTGGCGCTCAATCACAGCCTCGGCCGGATAGTTGTCCATCTGATCGGTAAAGGCCTGGCGGTAGCCGTCCGTCCAGATCCACTTCACCTCTTTCTTGCCGTCAATGCTGGGCACGTTGTGGTATTTGTGACAGGCATCGATCACCTGCTGAAACTTTACCGGTTCTTTGGCAAAGGCCCGGGTATCGATGACCATGCCCCAGTGCACGGCCTTTTTGGCCTTTCCAGCGCTGCGGTATATCGCCGGCTGGGACGAAAAGGCCTTGTCGCCGACAGCGTTGGGCGTTGCCGCCCCGGCCACTCCCGGCAGAAAGCGGGCTCCTGCCAGGCCAAGGAAGGACAGACTCGCGACCTTGAGAAACTGACGTCTGGATCTTTTCATTAGTTGTTCCCCCTCGGCTCCACATGGCAATCCCAGCAGTAGGGGTCTACGCCGTTAGCATTGTGGCATTTATCGCAAAACTCCACCTTGTTGGCGTGGCAGCTCATGCAGGTATTTTGCAGGCTGATGGTCCAGCTTGTGCCGTCGGTGGCTACATATTCGCGCTTTTCCTCGCGCAGGGCCACATCACGCCAGTAGTCGAGCAGTTGCATATGCTCGGCGGCCATGAATTCACGCGACTCCACGCAGTACTTTTCCGTCAGGGGCAGGGCCACGGCCGGGCGTTCGTATTTTCCCAGACCCATGTTCATCCAGAAAGGGGAGGTAAACACCACCACGAACAGGATTATGCCGGGCCAGATATATTTGGCGTTATACATATCTATTCGACCTCCTATTCCTCAGCGTCCGGCAGGTCGTCCTGACGCAGATCCATGGTGCGTTTGATCTCGCCCTTCATAACCAGCGCGTTGGCCACCAGTTCGTGGGTGCCGGTCACGGTGACGCCCGGAGCCCAGTAATCGGCCAGGGGGGGCAGAGTGGCGCGGTCGATGGCGCAGATACAGGCCATGGTGTTGACCCCGTGGCGTTCCTGCACATAGCGCAGGGCGTTACCGCGAGGCAGGGCGCCGCGCATGCGCAGTTCCATGATCTCCTCCGTGTTCAGGCCGGAGCCGCCGCCACAGCAGAAGGTCTGCTCGCGGATGGTATTTTCCGGCATTTCCACGAAATTGTTACAGGCGGCCTTGAGCACGTAGCGGGGTTCATCCAGAAGGCCCATGCCCCGCGCTGGGTTGCAGGAGTCGTGGAAGGTCACGATGCGGTGATCGTTGCGCGAAGGATCCAGGGTAATCTTGTTGTGCTTGATAAGGTCGGCGGTGAACTCGGTGATATGCACCATCTTGGTGGCGGCCGCGTTGTGGAACACGGTGCCGGTGATCGGGCTTTTCGGCACGCTCATGTTCGACGGCGTGGGCCCGTTCATGGTCTCCATGTACTGGGTGATGACGCGCCACATGTGGCCGCACTCGCCGCCCAGGATCCACTTGACGCCCAGACGTTCCGCTTCGGCATACATCTTGGCGTTGAGCTTCTTCATCATGTTGGCCGAGACAAAGGAGCCGAAGTTGCCGCCTTCGGAGGCGTAGGTGGACAGGGTGTAATCCAGCCCCAGTTCGTGAAAGAGCATGAGATAGCCCATGAAAGTGTATATGCCCGGGTCGGCGAACACGTCACCCGAGGGGGTGATGAACAGGATCTCATGTCCCTTTTCGTTGAAGGGCGGGTTGATTTTGATGCCGGTCACGGTTTCGATGTCTTCGCAGAGAAACTCCACGATTTCCTTGAAGGCGTGCGGCTGGATGCCCAGGTGGTTGCCCGTGCGGTTGCAGTTGGACACCGGGTCCATAATCCAGTGAGTGCCAAGGCCCACTTCATGCAGCATGGCGCGGGCGACCATGGTGATCTCCGCGGTATCTATGCCGTAGGGACAGTAAAGGGAGCAGCGGCGGCACTCGGTGCACTGATAGAAGTAGTAGAACCACTCCTTGATCACGTTCTTGTCCAGCTTGCGCGCCCCGGCCAGCTTGCCCAGCAGTTTGCCCGCGGTGGTGAAGTCCCTGCGGTACACGGAGCGGATAAGTTCGGCGCGCAGCACCGGCATGTTCTTGGGGTCGCCGGTGCCGAGAAAGAAGTGACACTTGTCGGCGCAGGCGCCGCAGCGCACGCATATGTCCATGAACACCTTGAAGGAGCGGAATTTCTCCAGCTTGTCCACCAGGGTGTTGTACATGATTTCTTCCCAGTTCTCGGGCAGATTCCAGTCTTCTTCCGCCGGGTTCCAGGTATGCGGATGCGGCATGCCGAGTCCGGCCATGGTCTCTTCCTTGGCCGGGTAGCAAAAGGAACCGGGGTTGAAGACAGGCTTGACGTCCATCCAGGAGGCCGACGGGAAAGCATAATTTATGCTTTTGGCCAGCGTTTGTGCATTGGGCAGTTTAGACATGGCTACTCCTTGGCGGCGCCTGCGCGGGCAGCTGCTTCTTCAGGGGTGATTTCAAGGGGCAGGCCGGCCTCATCCATAAGATCCCGGAAGTCATCCTCGTAGGCGGCATAGGTGTGGAACTTCTTGGGGGGATTCCAGGGGTTTTCGTGATGCACGGCGCGTGAGTTGTTCGGCAGGTTCCTGGTCGGGGAAAGGAACACGCCGCCCATGTGCATGAGCTTGGAAAAGGGGAAGTAGATCAGCAGGGTGGAAATAAACAGCAGGTGCAGGAAGAATATGGGCGGCAGCCCGCTGGCGCTGATGGGGCCAAAACTCACCAGATTGACGATGAAGGTCTTGACCGTGGCGATATCGCCCTTCATGAAGTAGCGCATCAAAACGCCGCTGCCGGCGATGCCCAGCAGCAGGAACAGCGGGAAGTAATCTCCGGGCAGCGAAATATACCGGATTTTGTAGTCGAACAGGCGCCTGCAGAGCAAAAAGAGCAGTCCGGCCAGGATAAGGGCGTCAGACATGTAGAAGCGGGGAATGCCCACCTGCAGCATGCTGTCAACCTTGTCTATGGCCTCAAGACAGAAGGGCAGCACATCCACGCCAAGGAACAGCCGGAAATGTCTGATAAAAATGATCAGGAAGCTGTAGTGGAAAATCAGGGCGAAGATCCACAGCCACTTTGATGACCAGTAGACCATGCGCGGTCCGTCCTTCAGTTCCGCCTTGGTATTACGGAAAAGCGAACGGAACAGGAGCACTTCAAGAATCATGCGCCCGATGGTGCCCGCCTTGGTAAAGGGAGAATCAAGGCGCGCAGGCTTGATAAAATCAAGGGAGCGCTGTTGCCCGCCAGTGGTGGGAATTCGGAAAGGAACCGGGGATTTGGCCCAGTTCATGATCCGCCAGACAAAGCCCGCCAGAAACACCAGCACTGCCGCGTAAGGCAATATAATGCCGAAGAACCCCGGCATATTTGGTGCAACCAGCCAGGCAATGCCACCGAGAACGATGACTGCCAGAAGTGAAAAAAGCATTCCTTACCTCGCTGCTTGGCTATCAGTTGTTGGAATCCGCCTTATCCGTCTTTTCGGCTTTCTTTTCAGCCAGCCGTAAAATTTGCGAGTACTGCCGTTTGAATTCGTCCACTCTGAGCTGATGCAGTTTTTCCCGGCAACGGGCATACACGCCAAAGGCCATGAGCACAAGGGCGTCCACCCGCGATTCAAGGGCCAGCAGCGCGGGCAGATACTCTTCTTGCCCCTCGCCCGTTTCCTGCAGCACCTTGCGGACAATATCCTTGAGCGCGAAAAAGACCCCCACGGCGATCTCGGGCGAAAAATCCTGGATGGCCCGCACGCGGACGATCTCCTCCACAGCCGTGGCCAGGGCTTCCTGGTCCGGACGCTCGGAAAAAACCACATCCATCAGGGCTTTGGCCGCCTCTTCGGTGCGATAGCCCACCGGATTGGCGAACTGATCTTTTTTTGTACGCAAAAAACCAATGGTGTCAAAAGGGTAAGTGCCGTGAACAACTTCAATCCAGCGCGCCGACATGGCCTCCCTGTGGGGCCACAAAAGAGAATAAAGGGCCGTGGACGCCCTGGCTTGGGAACTTGTCTTTTTTTCCTCACTCATGGCGTATGACTGTTGCCTTTTGACAGATGCGTCGCGTTGCAGGTGAAAAAAGTAATTTGTTTTTCCCTATTCTGAAAAACAGCAAAGGTCAAGGCACCAGATGCCCGGACGGGCTTCCAATGCGGTGAAGAGATGTAAGAAAATCAACAAGATTCAGCAAGACCGCATATTTGTGGCTTTAATCACAAGGCGCGGCGTTCGCTCCGCCGCATTGCTGCAGATTGTCGGCGTTGTTGAGAAAGTCCGGCATGAACTCGGGAGCGGGGCCGTGTGCGCCCCGGCCGTTGCCGCTGTCCTGCCCGGACAAAGCTCCGCCTGCTTCAAGGCCGTTGCCGGTGGGAACAGCGCCGCCGCCGGTCGGAGCGTAGCCGCCCGCCCCCATAACTGCCTGCCCCTGTGTGGGGGGGCTTGCGCCCTGCCGTCCCTGCGCCCCGGGCCCCGCGCCTTTTTCCAGCGGCACTGGCGCGCCTCCCGGCATCCCGTTGATGACGATCAGCGGCAAGGCCCTGAAGCCCTGGCTCCAGACAGCGGCCTTGTTGCGCAGCAGCTGTATTTTCAGGGTCATACGTTCGAAAAAGGACATGTCGGGCAGGGCTTCTTCTTCATTCAGGCTGCGCAGCAAAGCTTCTTCCATGCCCATGCCGTTTTTGAGCAAAGCGGAAAGACGCATGACGGCCTCAAAATCGCCCTCTTTTTCTTCCACCGGGTACAGGGCGGCGCTGTGGCCAAGGCTGATTATGGCCGCGCGGCAGGCGGGGCAGGAGGGGGCAAAATACACGCGTACCTGCGTGGCTTCGGCATTGCCCATAATATAGGGCGGCGCCTGCTCCTCGGCGGCCAGCACGGCGTTGCCGAGAAAAAGCCCGAACCAGACCGGCAGCAGAAAGGAGCGGCGGACATCCTCCTGAAACTTGTTGCCGCTACCCGATGCCGCCGGCCTGAGCACCAGGTAGCTCATGCCCAGAAGGGCGGCCACCACCAGGCAGTCGAAGCAGGGCGCGGTAAAGAACATGATCAGCAAAAGCAGGGCGTCCATAAACAGGGCGAAGGAGGAGAGCATGGCCGCCAGCGGCCTGTTGCCCCGCAGGCAGATTACCGTCAGCAAAAAGAAATAGGCCCCGCCCACCCACCAGAGCGAAACGCCGCCAAAGCGGGTGTCCCTGAACAGTTCGCAACCCGAGGTCAGACAGGGAGCGGGGTGGGTAGTGGGAAACGCAACATAGCCGCACCAGACGAGACCCATGAGCGCAAAAAGCAGTGCCAGCCAGGGCGTGGTAGTGGATCGTGAAGGCATGTCTATGGTGGCTCCTTGACAAGGTACTTTTTTCCGGCGGCGATGCCGCATCGCCGGGCCTCGCGGTCGGCGGCCGCCGGGCAGCGGCGGCGGGCGGGAAGCTCCATCATCCCCGCGCCGGTCACGCCAGACAGTTCCGGACAGCCGTCATGCGGCCGCCTCCGGCCTGGGGTCGATAGGTCAATGCGCCGGATGCCGCCCTTTCTTTTATGGCAGATACAGCGTAAGGTAAAGGGCGATGTTACAAGGAATGGAAAAAATTGGCTGAAGCTGCTTCCTCAATCTTTGGCGGGGTCTTCGCCGCCTTTGCTTCCCGCTTTTGCACAGCGGAGGAACAAGTCGCATACGCCCCCGAGCACAGCGTCCGCACAAGCGCCAGGGCCCGGAGGATCAGTCTGCGCGTTCTGCCCGGCAAAGGCCTTGAGGTCGTGCTTCCCCCTGGAGCCGACCCGGCCCGTGTGCCCGAAGTGCTCCAACGGCACCGGCAATGGATTGAAAAACATCTCGGCCGCCTGCGGGAAAGTCAGCCTCCGGCGGGAGCAAGGCGCGCGCCCCATGAATTCGCCCTGCTCGGCGGGCGGGAACTGATCCGCCTTGCATATAAAAACACCAACCCCCAGGCCCTTGCCGAAAAAAGAAAACAGCCCGGCCCGCTCACGGACCCGGCCCCGGGCATACGCAGTCTGTATCTGCCCTTTTCCCCGGACAAGGACGCTCCGGCCCTCATCGCCCGGGCATTGCGGGAATGGCTGCGTGAAGAAGCGCGCAGCCGCCTCGGAACGCAGTTGCACAGTCTGGCCCTTGCGCATGGTTTTCACTACACGCGCCTGAGCATCCGCTATCAGAAAAGCCGCTGGGGAAGCTGCTCGAGCAAAGGCGGCATCAGCCTCAACGCCTGCCTCATGTTCCTGCCGGCAAGGCTGATCCGACACATCCTCCTGCACGAACTCTGCCACACACGGGTCATGAACCACGGCCAGGCCTTCTGGAAGGAGCTATTCGCCCTGGAATCCGACGCCCTGGACCGGGACAGGGAAATGCGCCGGGCCTGGAAGCACGTTCCGGCCTGGGTGTTCATGGAATAAGGAGCAGGCATATGCCCCCGGCGCCCCTTTGGCCGCGGGGCATTCCGCCTCCGCAATTTTCAGGTTATATGTTCTGGTGTCAGCAGGCTCCGGGGCCTCTTGTTCCAGACCAGAAAAAGGATTGCGCCATGCAAACGCCTCTTTTTTACCACCCGGCAACGGCCAGCACAGCAGCGCCGGAAGCAGCCCTCCCCGACCCGAGCGCGGACCTGCCAGGGGAGCAGCGCGACGACAGCGATGCCGAAGAACCCAACGCAGCCCGGGACCAGGAGGAAAAACAGCCCGCAAGGCCTTTGCGCTGTCTGATCACGGGCGGCCTCGGTTATACGGGCGCCTGGATAACCGAGCACCTGGCCTCCCTTGGGCATGAAGTATACGCCTTGAGCCGCCTGGAAGAAAAAGTGGAGCTGGACGTCCCCTACAACCTGATCAAGGCGGACCCGGCCATGCTGCATCCCGAGGATCTTGCCGCACTGCTGCCCCAGGGACTGGATTGCGTCGTGCACAGCCGGGCTTATGACGACTATGAAAACACGGATTGCGCGCGCAAAGCCCTGATGGTAAACGCCTTCGGCACCCGCACCCTGCTGCAGGCCCTTGTTTTACGCTCCGGCCGGAATGAGGAGCAGGCCCAGGCAGGCACCGGCTGCAGGATGGACAGGGACGGCAGCGACAGCGCTCCCGAGCTGGAACTGCCTTTGTTTATCTGCATAAGTACCACGCATGTTTATGGAAAACATAACGGCGCCGTCAAGGAAAGTACGCCACCGGCGCCAAAGAATGATTTTGGCCTTACCCATATGTTTGCTGAGGAATATTGCCGGATGTACATGCGCCAATACGGGCTGCCCTGCATCATCCTGCGCCTGAGCAACTGTTACGGAGCGCCCAAAAGCCTGGACCGCGCCCGCTGGAAGCCGCTGCTGGGCGCTTTGTGCCGCTCGGCGGCCAAAGAAAGCCGTATTGTCCTGCACTCGAACCCGGCTGTGCTGCGCGACTTCCTATGGCTGGGCGACGCGGCCAGAACCGTTGCCGCTCTGGTGCGGCGCAGGGATCTGGCCGGCAACACCTTTAACGTCGCTTCCGGAACATCGCGCAATATCGGCAGGGTCGCGGAGCTTGTGGCGGCCAGCGCCTCGCGCTATTACGGACGCGTCATATCCGTGGACACGGGCGGACAGCGCAGCGACTCCCCCGCCTTTCGGCGCATCCCGGAGCTGCACATCAGCAATACGGCCGTCCGCAACGCCACAGGCCTGCAGTTCTCCGATCGTATGGAAGAGGAAATCATCAGCACCTTGCGCATACTGGAGCAGGAAGCATGAGCGCCGCGCCTTTGGAAGCCGCAAGGCCCCCGTCCCTTACGGTACTGATGACCGTGCGCAACGGCATGCCCTACCTCAGGGACGCCCTGCGCAGCCTTCTGGAACAGAGCCTCAAGGGCTTTACCCTGCTGATCATCGACAGCGCTTCCACAGACGGAACCCGCCCCTACCTTGATGCCATGGCCGAGACCTTTGCCGGGGAAAAGGGGGGGCCGCCGGGGGCGCCGGAACTTTCCATCGTGCACCTGGATACGAACGTCGGCCGCACCGGCGCTCTGATTCACGGTCTTTCGCTGATAAAAACGCAGGTGACGGCCATAATGGACGCCGACAATATCGCCGCGCCAAAACGCCTGGAGCGGCAGTACGACTTTTTGCTGCAAAACCCGGAAATCTCCCTTGTTGGTTCGGATATTACCTATATCGACAGCAACGGCAATAACATCCGGCAACGACGTTTTCCGACCCGGCACAAGGACCTGCTTGCCGGCCTGGCCCTTGGCAACCAGTTCACGCATTCGGCCTGCGCCTTTCGCACCGAAGCGGCCCTGCGCGCGGGGGGCTACCCGGCATCCTTTGCCCAGGCCAGGGACAGCGCCCTGTGGATCGCCATGCTGGCCAGGGGCGACAAAGCCGCAAGCATTCCCGAACCGCTGGTCATGGTCCGCCTGCATGCGGGCAGCGCGGCTAACAATCTGGCCATGCTCGTGGTCAGAACCAAGGAGTCCTTCCGCCTCGCCCAGGCCCTGCAGCGTGTGCCGGGTCTTGGCCGCAGCGCGCGCCAGGCCGCGCTCATGCGCGCCTCCTGGGCGCTGATGCGCCTTGGGCGCAAAAGGCTCGGCTTCAAACAATTATGGAAAGCCATACGCACAGCGCCCCTGCGCGCGCCCTTCAACCCCCTGCTCTGGCGCGGGCTGTTCGGCGCCTGGCTGCTGCGCCGCCGATGGTGGACTGAAAATTGATGGGACTGAACGGCTTTTTTTCTCTCTATCTGCGCTACGGCCTCAAAGTTGGCATCGCCTGCGCACTCTCTTACGGGCTGTCTACGCTTCTGGGCTCCCCTTACGCGGTCTGGGCCGTTGTGGCGGCCATTGTGGCCATGCAGATCAATGTGGCCGACTCCCTGCAAGCCGGAGCCCTGCGCCTGACCGGCACGATTCTTGGCGCGGCCGTTGGCGTTACCCTGTTGCTCACCCTGCCCAAGACCCAGTTGGTGATGGGCCTGGCCGTGTTTGCCGTATCCGCCGTCTGCGGCTATCTGGCCAGGTATACAAACCGCTCTTCCGCCATCTCCATTGCCGCCATGGTGGTGTTTTTCACGGGCGCGCAGCTGCTCAGCACCGCCGGGGGCACCAGGGAGGCGGTGACCTTCGGGCTTATGCGCGTTCTGGAAATCGCCATCGGCGTGGGCAGCGCCTTTCTTGTGTCCATCCTGCTCTGGCCCGTGCGCCTGGTCGATACCCTGCGCGCGGATCTCTGTCTGCAGTTTCTTGAAAGCGCCCGCCTGCTTGACGCCATTGTGAACTCCTTTCTGGCCGGGCAGCAGCAACTGCCCTATTCCATGCTCCAGAGCATCGAAACCAAAATCTGGGACAACCACGAACGCCTGTCCCGGGCGCGCAAGCACGAGTCCTTTTTATACAGGTACGAGCACAAGACCATGAGCATCCAGGTCATGGCCATGGACCGCACGGCCGAATCCCTGCGCGCCATGATGGAAACCCTGAACGATTATGACGAGGAAGGGCAGGACCCCCTTACCGGGCCGGAACTGCGCAGCCTTGCCGACGCCATCATGGCGGCCCTGCGCCATCTGGGTGGAGAAAGCCCCACCGCCCCGGCCCCGGACCTTGTCCGCCGGCTCACCGGCGGCGTGGCCGCCGCCGAGGACAGGCTGGCCGCCTTGCGCACGGATGGAACAACACGCAGCCTCAACCTACACAAAATACTGCAATTCTTTACCTTTTATCAGGCGATGCGCCTGCTTGCCGAATCCATGCTGGTGGCCCTGGAC
>JAJDJN010000054.1 GCA_030267245.1 Desulfovibrio sp. OttesenSCG-928-A18 | reverse complement strand
ACACCACGCCCGCAGCCTTGCCCTGGAGCGTCAGGGGATCAAGGGCCTTTGCGGCAGTGTTCGCCACCGCAGCTCCTTTTTCCAGCATCCTGGCGGCAGGTCCAAGCCCTCTTCCGGCCTTGGCGAGTGAGGCAGCCCCCTTGCTGACCCCTCCAACTCCTGTAAATGTCAGACCAAGATCCGCCATAACCCCAACAGGGTCTTCGCCCAATGTCCTTATAAAGTTCTCCCAACTGCCGTAACGCCCTCGCAGATACTTGCTCACTGCGTCCGAGTATTCACGCATATCGCTTTTTATCCCAAAAAGCTCACAGGTGTATACCGGGGTCAAGAGAAGGATGGGGCGAAGACGGATGCGGGCAGGCGCAAAGGCAAAGAACCCACGCAGGCATGGGCCGGGACACGCCCCTTATTTCCGCAGCCGCAGTCCGGGCCGTCGCGAGCGTCGTTAGCGGCAAATTGCGGGTCCAGAGGGCCACGCCCCCCGGCGGCCCGCCGGGGCACATACTATATGCTATTCGCTGTTGTCGCCTGTTTCGGTGAGGATGAGACGGTTGCGCAGGGCATGGATGCGGTCACGCAGTTCAGCGGCGCGTTCGAATTCCAGTTCTTTGGCCGCTTCGCGCATTTCGCGTTCCAGGCGTTGGATCAGCCGGGCAAGGTCGCGCGGGGAGCCATACACTGAAGCGTCATCGGGTTCGGCCGCGTCCTGGGCGCGGCCCTGGCGGCCGCGTCTGCCCCCCGGGGCCGGAGCCGGGGCCGCGAACAGCGAATCAAAGGGGGTATCCAGGTCCTTGAGGATGGTGGCCGGGGTGATGCCGTGCAGTTCGTTGAATCCGCGTTGTTTTTCCCGCCGCCGGGCGGTCTCGTCCATGGCTTTTCGCATGGAGCGGGTAACGGTGTTCGCGTACAGGATGACCCGGCCCCTGTCGTTGCGCGCCGCGCGCCCGAAGGTCTGGATCAGGGAGCCGGCGGAGCGCAGGAAACCCTCCTTGTCCGCGTCCAGAATGGCGACCAGGGCGACCTCGGGGATGTCCAGGCCCTCGCGCAGCAGGTTTATGCCTACCAGCACGTCGAATTCTCCCTTGCGCAGGCTGAGGATGATGCTCATGCGCTCCAGGGTGTCGATATCCGAGTGCAGGTATTTGGCCTTGATGCCCATGTTCATGAGGTATTCGGTCAGGTCCTCGGCCATGCGTTTGGTCAGGGTGGTGACCAGCACCCGGCCGCCCGCTTCGGCGCACTGGCGGCATTCGGCCAGCAGGTCGTCCATCTGTCCTTTGCTGGGGCGCACTTCCACCTCCGGGTCCACAAGCCCGGTGGGGCGGATGATCTGTTCGGCCACCACGCCCTGTGAGCGGTCCATCTCCCAGGGACCGGGCGTGGCGGACACATACACGGTCTGTCCGATGCGCTCCAGAAACTCGTCAAAACACAGGGGGCGGTTATCCAGGGCCGAGGGCAGGCGAAAGCCGTATTCCACCAGGGTGTTCTTGCGCGAGCGGTCGCCCTTGAACATGGCCCCCACCTGGGGGATGGTGATGTGCGATTCGTCCACAAAGAGAATGAAATCGTCGGGGAAGTAGTCCAGCAGCGTGGCCGGGGCCGAGCCGGGCGCGCGCCCGTCCAGATGGCGGGAGTAATTTTCGATGCCGCTGCAGTAGCCCATCTCCTCCATCATTTCCAGGTCGAGCATGGTGCGCTGTTCCAGGCGCTGGGCCTCGACCAGGCGGTTGGCATCCCGGTGCGCGACCAGGCTCAGTTGCAGTTCGTCCCGGATATCGCTGATGGCGCGTGAAAGGTTGTCGCGGTCCGAAACGTAGTGGCTGGCGGGATAAATGACGCTTTTGCCAACCCGCGCCAGCACCTCGCCCGTAAGCGGATCCACCTCGCTCAGGGATTCAAGTTCGTCGCCGAAAAACTCCAGACGCAGGGCGCGTTCATGCTCGTAGGAGGGGATGACCTCCAGCACGTCGCCGCGCACGCGGAAGGTGGCGCGGTGAAAGTCGTAGTCGTTGCGCGTGTACTGGATATCCACCAGCCGCGCGATGACGCTTTCCATGGAAAGCCGTTGGCCCGCCTCCACCGGAATGATCAGGCGGGCGTAAAACTCCGGGGAGCCGAGGCCGTAGATGCAGGACACCGAGGCCACGATGATCACGTCGCGCCGTGTGAGCAGGGCGTGGGTGGCCGCGTGGCGCAGCTTGTCGATATTGTCGTTGATGGACGAATCTTTTTCAATGTAGGTGTCAGAGGATGGAACATAAGCCTCTGGCTGATAGTAGTCGTAATAACTGACAAAATACTCCACGGCATTGTGCGGGAACAGGGCCCGGAACTCGTTGTAGAGCTGCGCCGCCAGGGTTTTGTTCGGGGCCAGGATCAGGGCCGGGCGCCCGGCGCGGGCGATGGTCTGGGCCATGGTGAAGGTCTTGCCCGAGCCCGTGACGCCGAGCAGGACCTGGTCCTTGAGCCCGAGCTTCAGGTTGTCCACCAGCATGTCTATGGCTTCTGGCTGGTCCCCCCGCGGCAGGTACGAGCTTTCCAGCTGGAAGGCGGCAGCTGTGGCGGGGCCGCCGCTATCGTGCGCTTGTTTTGTCATTCGGGCTTCGATTATTCCAGGCTTTGGCCGGCTGCGATGCCGTGCGCCCAGGAGCCCCGGCGCAGTGGGTCTTTGAGGGCCCGGACCAGCAGGGCCTGAAACTCGGCCCTGGGTACCGGTTTTGCGCCAAAACGCAAAAGGTTGGCCGTGACCTGCTGGCAGTCGATGAGGCTGAAGCCTTCGGCCTTGAGCTGACCTACAAACCAGGCAAGGGCGGCCTTGGAGGCGTCGGCCCGGCGGTAGAACATGGATTCGCCGAAAAAGACCGAGCCCAGGGACACGCCGTACAATCCGCCCGCCAGTTGACCATCCTGCCACGCCTCCACCGAATGGGCAAGGCCGAGCCGGTGCAGGTTGATATAGGCTTCGATCATCTCGGGCACCAGCCAGGTGCCGGTATGGCCCTCCGGGCCGCCGGCTCTGGGTTCGGCGCAGGCGTGAATCACATCGGCAAAGGCCATGTCCATGCTGAAGCTGAAGGCGCCGGATTTGAGCACTCTGGCCAGTGAGCGCGGCAGATGGAATTCGTCCGGCAGCAGTATGCAGCGCGGATCCAGCGACCACCACATGATGGGCGTGTCTTCATGATACCAGGGGAATACCCCGGCGCAATAGGCGGCCACCAGCCGGTGCGGCGACAAATCGCCGCCGACGGCCAAAAGCCCGTCCGCCTCGGCCCCGGCGGGGTCGGGAAAGGCAAAACCCGTGTCCGGCAAACGATATACAGCCATGCGCCCAATGTAAGTCCGTCAGGGCTGAAAGGCAATGGCCGGATGCCAAGGGCTGGACCGGCGCGAAAGGCGGCAAGGGGTAAAAGGCGATGCGGCGCGGCAGGGTCATGCTACAGGGAGCAAGCCAAGCGGACGGCCGGGAAGGACCGAAGAACCCCTTGACTCCAAGCCCCTGATCGGTAATCGTAAGCCAACACGTTTGACCTGGCTGATGCCCCGATATGCCTGAGGGATGCCCTCAGGGCCTGCAAGTATCGTCAACCTGAGAGGCTGCGCACGATAACAGGGTGTTTTGCTGAAGATCCACAGGATGCGTAATGGTCTTGCAAAGCCCCCGGGTCTATCCGCGCCGGGAACGTGTGACGCGTTTCCTCTTTCCGGGATGACGGTGCTCCAACCTTATCAGAGGTGGGTATGCTGGACATCCTGATTTTCTTCTGTATTATTTTCCCCGTAATCGCGGGAGGAGTCGCCTTTCTTGACAAGGGCAACAGCCTCCAGAAACGGCTCTTGCGCGTCAGCGGCATCGTGCTGGTGATCGCTTCCGTCCTCCTGGCCTTTTATGCGCCCGCGACCCTGTCCTCCAGTTCCGGCCTTGCCCCGGCAATGAAGACGCCGATCATTGTGCTGGATTTTGCCCTGCTGGCTCTGATTTTCTATATCGGATTCCGGCGCAGGCACAATCTGATCATGATGCTCGCGGCCGCCCAGTTTGCCGGCATGCTGATCCTTGAATGGGTGATGCTCCCGGGCGCGCAGGTGGCTCCCGCAGCCGGCGAAGCAGCCAAGGCGGCCGCCGTTGTTCCCCCGGCCTTTGTGCTGGACAGCCTGGCCGCAACCATGGTGCTCATCGTCTCGGTCATAGGCTCGCTCATTGCATGGTACGCCATAGGCTACATGAAGGAGCACGAGGAGCATCTGCAACTGGGCAACAGCGCCCAGCCCCGCTTCTTCGCGGTGATTCTGCTCTTCCTCGGGGCCATGAACGGTCTGGCCCTGGCCGACGATCTCACCTGGGTCTACTTTTTCTGGGAAGTGACCACCCTGTGCTCCTTCCTGCTCATCGGCCATGACGACACCGCTGAGGCCAACAAAAACGCCGAACGCGCCCTGTGGATGAACATGGCCGGCGGCCTTGCCTTTGTGGTGGCGCTTTTGTACCTGCAGCAAGCCGTGGGCACCCTGTCCATCACCTTTATCGCCGAAAAGATGCGCGGCGCCGAAGGCCTGCGCCCGACCCTGCTGCTGATCCCCATGGTGGCCCTGTGCTTTGCCGGGTTCACCAAGTCCGCCCAGGCTCCGTTCCAGAGCTGGCTGACAGGGGCCATGGTCGCGCCCACGCCGGTATCCGCGCTGCTGCACTCCTCAACAATGGTCAAGGCCGGCGTATATCTGGTGCTCCGCCTTGCCCCCCTGTACGCGGCCTCTTACGTATCCACGCTGGTGGCCATCTGCGGCGCCTTCACCTTTATCGCCATGGCGGCCCTGGCCGCCGGGCAGAGCAACGGCAAGAAGATACTGGCCTATTCCACCATTTCCAACCTCGGGCTGATCATCGCCTGCGCGGGGATCAACACCGCCGCCTCCCTGGCGGCCGGCATGATGCTGCTGATCTTCCACGCCGTTTCCAAGGCCCTGCTCTTTTTATGCGTCGGCAGCATCGAGCAGAAGATCGGTTCGCGCGATATTGAAGACATGCGCGGGCTCTTTTCCGTCATGCCCAGAACCGCCCTTTTGACCACCTTTGGCATCATCACCATGATGCTGCCGCCCTTCGGCATGCTGCTGGCCAAGTGGATGGCCCTGGAGTCGGCCGTGGAAGCGTCGGCCATGCCCATTCTGGTGGCCATGCTCGCCCTGGGCAGCGGGCTGACGGTGCTTTTCTGGGCGCGCTGGGCCGGGATCATGCTCGGCTCCGCCAATGCCAGGCTGTCCGTCGGCTCCGAGACCATGGATACGTTCATGGGGCCGGTGTTGCGCGCTCTGGCCTGGGGCGCGGCCATATTCTCCTTCTTTGCGCCCATCATCTACATCTGGCTGGTGGAGCCGGCCGTGCATGGCATGGTGTTCACCGCGGCTGGCGCTGAAAACCCCCTGGCCTATGTGCCGGGCTCCGGCGGTCTGGCCAACAGCTATGGCGTGTTTGCCGTATATCCCATCTATCTGCTCCTCGGGCTCGGTTTCTGGTACGCCTGGCGCGAAACCAAAAAGCACGGCGAACCGGGGCTTACCTTGCCCTACCTGAGCGGCCTGCAGACCAGCCAGGATGACAAGGTCGGTTTCATCGGCCCCATGAAGGGCTTTGTGGAAGCCAAAAGCGGTAACTACTATCTGTCCACCTTCTTTGGCGAGGACAGAATCAGCAAGACTGTGAATACTGTTGCCATTGCCCTGCTTGTGATGCTGCTCGGAGGTGTTCTGCAATGATCGTCAAGCTCTTTTTCGGTATTGTGGGGCTTGCCATTGCCCCCTTTCTCGGCGGCCTGATTTCCGGCCTGGACCGGCGTATTACCGCCCGTATGCAGTCACGCTTCGGCCCTCCCGTGCTGCAGCCCTTTTACGACGTGTTAAAACTCCTGGGCAAAACGCCCAGCGCCGTCAACGCATGGCTGATACTCTGTTCCTACTTCGCCCTCATGTCCTCGGCCTTTGCGGTATTCCTCTTTTTCTACCAGGCCGACCTGCTGCTGATCTTCTTTGTCATGACCGTTGGCGCTGTGTTCCAGGTCATGGGCGCTTTGTCCGTCAACTCTCCCTTCAGCCAGACCGGCGCGCAACGGGAGCTGCTGCAGATGCTCGCTTATGAGCCGCTGCTGATCATCGTGTTCATCGGCATCGCCCTGAAGACGGGCAGCTTCAGCATTGAGAGCGTCTACGCCCAGGAAAGCCCCCTGCTGTATTCCATGCCCCTGCTTTTTATAGCTCTGGGTGTGGCCCTGACCATCAAGCTGCGCAAATCTCCCTTTGACATAAGCGCCTCGCACCACGGCCACCAGGAAATCGTGCGCGGCGTGCTCACGGAGTACACCGGCCCCCAGCTCGCCATGCTGGAAATCGCCCACTGGCTTGATGTGGTGCTCATCCTCGGCCTGTGTTCCCTGTTCTGGGCGACCAGTTGGGTGGGAATGCTCATTCTGATTGTGATCACCTATTTTGTTGAAATGCTCATCGACAACATTACGGCCCGCCTGACCTGGAAGTGGATGCTCGAACGCGTGCTGCTGCCCAGCATGGTGCTCTGCATCCTGAACCTCCTCTGGCTGTATGCCCTGAAATAAGGAGGGAGAATAAATGAAGTTCGACCTGAAAAAATGGATACGCACGGGCAGCCTCAAGTCCCCCTGGGTGCTGCACTTTGACTGCGGCTCCTGCAACGGATGCGATATTGAAACACTGGCCTGTCTGACCCCGGTGCACGATGTGGAGCGCTTCGGGATCATCAACGTCGGCAACCCCAAGCATGCCGACGTGCTGCTGGTATCGGGCACGGTGAACCACAGAAACAAGGTGGTGCTGAAGAATCTGTACGATCAGATGGCCCATCCCAAGGCGGTTATCGCCCTCGGCGCCTGCGGCCTGAACGGCGGCATCTTTCACGACGCATACAATGTGGTGGGCGGCGTGGACAAGGTCATCCCCGTGGACGTCTATGTGCCCGGTTGTCCGCCCAAACCCGAGGCCATCATTGATGCGGTGGTTGTGGCGCTTGGCAAGCTGAAAGGCATGCTGGAAAACGAAGACGCCCCCGGGGCAGGCGAAAAGCAAGCGGACGCGGAACGGGACAAGGCCGCCAACGCCTAAGCCGTCTGCGTAAGCAGATAAGGAGACAGCAAGAATGTCCAACTTTGAAGCAACAAGCATAAGCCTGGACGAGATCCGCAGCACTGCCAGGGAGATGTACGACGGCGGCTGGCGGCTTGTTACCCAGACCGCTGTTGACAGGGGCGACAAGAGATTCGAGCTCCTGTACCATTACGACAAGGATCTTGTGGAAAAACACTTTCGTGTTTCCTTTACCCAGGGCACGATTGTCCCGAGCATCAGCGACATATATTTCGCAGCGCTGCTTGTGGAAAATGAAAACCGCGACCTCTTCGGCCTTGAATACGACGGTCTGGTCCTTGACTTCAACCGTTCGTTTTATCTGGAAGAAGCAGGGGACCCCATGACCGCGCCCTTCTGCAAGATTTCCACCTTTACCAAGCCGAAAGTGGAGGTCTGATCCATGACCAGAAGCATCATTCCCTTTGGTCCCCAGCATCCGGTCCTGCCGGAACCCCTGCATCTGAAGCTGGCCCTTGAGGACGAAACCGTTGTTGAGGCCGTGCCGGCCCTCGGCTATGTGCACCGGGGGCTCGAAGGCCTTGCCACCCGGCGCGATTATTCGCAGATGGTCTATGTGGTGGAGCGGGTGTGCGGCATCTGTTCCTGCATCCACGCCATGTGTTACTGCAACTGCATCGAAAAGCTCATGAGCATTGAAGTGCCCCGCCGGGCGCAATTTTTGCGCGTAATATGGTCCGAACTGCACAGAGCGCACAGCCATCTGCTCTGGCTGGGGCTTTTCGCGGACTCCTTCGGCTTTGAAAGCCTGTTCATGGCCCTCTGGCGCGTGCGCGAAAGGGTTATGGACATCAACGAGGCCACGGCCGGCAACCGGGTGATCGTTTCAACCAACATCATCGGCGGCGTGCGCAGGGATCTCAGCCGGGAACAGATGAACAGCATCCTGAAAGATATCGCCATCATGGAAAAAGAGCTGAAAAACCTCTACGACACCATGATGAATGATTACAGCGTAAAAAAACGCACAGTGGGCAAAGGCGTGCTCAGCAAGGAGCAGGCGCACGCCCTGGGCGCCGCCGGACCGACCCTGCGCGGCAGCGGCTGGGCTCAGGACGCAAGGCAGCTTGCCTATGAGGCCTTTGACGAACTTAACTTCGCCCCGGTGGTGGAAACAGACGGCGATTGCTACTCCCGGACCAAGGTTCGCTTCCGCGAAGTGTTCCAGTCCTTTGATCTGGTGCGGCAGGCCATCGGCAAAATCCCCGAGGGTGAACTGGCCGCCAAGGTCAAGGGCAATCCGGAGGGCGAAATCACCTTCAGGGTTGAGCAGCCGCGCGGCGAACTCTTTTATTATGTGCGCTGCGACGGCAGCAATTTCCCCGAGCGGGTACGCATCCGGACTCCCACATTCGCCAATATCCCGCCCTTGCTGGCCATACTCCCGGGGGCGCAGCTTGCGGATGTTCCGGTTATTACGCTCACCATTGACCCTTGTATCAGTTGCACCGAGCGATAACTCTCCGGTCCGGCCTGGACCGCCCCGATTCTACCTGGTCCGACCTGGCCCGCCCCGGTCCGACCTGGCGTCGGGCCGGGGCAGTCAGGGGCCGGCCCGGACGCGGCAGCGTCCGGCCTTCAGGTCCTTGTTTGAGAGAATGCCCGTAAGGGAGGAGGATTTCCCCTATGTTCATGGCAAAAACAATTATCAACAATCTCTTGCATAAATATTCCACCCGGCTGCACCCGGTGGAGCAGCGCATTCTGCCGGACGGTTTCCGGGGGCGTTTCAAGTTCGTCATCGACAAGTGCATTTTGTGCAAGCAATGCGCCATCAAGTGCCCGACCCAGGTGATCCACATTGATCCGGAAGTCGGCCTCTGGGAACGCCAGGTCATGGGCTGTCTGTATTGCGGGGTATGCGAGGACGTCTGCCCGACGGGCTGCATTACCATGACCAACGTCTACCGCCCCCCCATTACCGAACCGGCCTTTTTGCGCTTTAATGTGAAGCCGCGTCCGGCCAAGAAAGCCAAGTCCGGCGCTGGCGCGGACGTGCAGGAAAACGGCGCGGTGCTTGAAGCCATTGAGGAAAAGGTGCTTGAACGCGACGCCGCCGGCCTGAGCCCCAGCAAGATGAAGACCGTGGAAGAACAGGCGGTGCAAAAGGCGGATGCCGAGAAGCAGGCCGCCCCGGCGAAAGAAACGCCCGCCAAAAAGTCCATGTCCGTCACCCTGAAGCCTAAAAGTGCTGCCGACGCCGGCAAAAAAGGCGGCTCCGCGAAGAAAAAATAGTACGGACAAACCAGATTCCGGGCCGCTTCGATAACGCCACCGCGCCGAAGCGGCCATGCTTTTTTCCATACAACCACAGCATTACGGAGGCGCGCGGCTTTATGCCCTGCTCGTTGCCAACACGATTTTCCCGGCCCTGTTCGGCCTTTTCGGCCCTGCGCAGGCTGTGCGCAGGCGCGCTTCTGGCGCTGATCAGCCTGGCCGCTCCCGGCTTTTCACATGCGGCCGCCAGTTTGGATGGCGCGGCGGCGCAGCCTGAAGCGGCTGCCAGCACGCCCGCCGGCGCCGGCAAAACGGCCGCTCCCGATCTGCTGGCCGGGGCCTATTATCCGGAGCCGGATTTTCTGGATGCGCCGCCCAGCCTGGGCCGGGGCTTCAGCACAAAAAGCGCCGTGCTGACCATCTTTTACAATGCCAACAGCAACGGGGAACTGCACCCCTGCCCGACCTGAGGCAACGCCGCATACGGCGGCCTGGCCCGGAGGGCCGGATTCTTCAACGCCTTTCGCAAAAGCGGCAAGCCCAGCCTTGTCATAGCCGGAGCTTACGAATTTCTGGCTGACGACGCCTTCAAGCACGGGCGTCATGCGCCGCAGGGCAGCAAGGACAGCATGCCCGGGCCGGATGACGCGCGCCTCGCCCTTGCCGCGCACAATCTGCTGCGGGTGGACGCCGGCTGGCTCTCGCCCAAGGCGGCGCTCTGGCTCAAGGGGACAAACGGAAAAATCCCCACAGGCTATATCGCCATGGGGGACAAGGTTGTGACCCGCATTGTGGACACAGCGGCCGGAAAAATCGGTCTGGTCTTCTTCCCTCAGGGGCCTGTGCCGGAAAAAGCGCCGACGCCGGAGCAGGAAGAACAGGCCCTGGCAGCGGGCAAAGCGCTGCACGGCAAGGTTAATCTGGTCATCGGCATCAGCCCCTGGGGCGCTGTGGGCGAAACCGCATTTTTGCGCAAGGCCTCGGGCGTGTTCGGCTGCCTGCTGGGCAGCGGAGAAGGCATCGGCTTCGCCCAATCCCTGAGTGAAGCGCGCGGGGTGTTCTGGGTACGGCCGGACAGCCAGGGCCGAGCCATAAACGTGCTTGAAATTCTGGAAATGCCCGCCCCCGGAACAACGCCAGAATGGCTTGAGGGCGTTACCTTTCGCGCCAACATGGACTTTCTGGACGACAGCTGCCCAACAGATGCGGCCATGCTGCGCCTGATCGGCGCCCCCCCGCCGCGATAGGCCGCGTGTATTGCATCATACATACATAGCATGAATAACCGAGGGGGCTTACCCCCTCAGGCTCCCCCAGCAGGGGGCAGCGGCCCATAAGCGTTATTATTGGAGCATAAAATACCTAACAAAGGTTTATAAGTGTGGCATAATGTCCTCATGGAAATCGCTGATGGCAGAAAGCTCTCGCGTTCCGCCCAGGACGCAATTCGGCGCAAGGCTGTTCATGCCGTTGCCAGCGGCATGATGTCCCAAACCAAAGAGGCTGAGGTGTTTGGCGTCTCGCGTACCTCGGTATGCCTTTGGGTCAATGCATTCAGGCGAGATGGTGAAGCGGCCTTGCAAAGCAAGGCTAAAGGCCGTCCTTCGGGTGGCAAGCTCTCCGCAAAGCAAGAAGAATCTATCCGTAAATCTATTTTAGGCAAGAATCCTGGTCAGTTGCGCCTGCCAGGCTTTTTGTGGACGCGTGACCTGGTGGGAGAGCTTATCGAGAGACGCTTCGGAGTCCGGCTTTCCAGGTGGACTGTTGGGCGCTACCTGAAATCGTGGGGGCTGACACCGCAAAAGCCAGCCAAAAGGGCTTTGGAGCAAAATCCCGCACAGGTTTCATATTGGTTGCAGCGCAAATACCCAGCCATCAAAAAACAGGCGTTAGATGAAAAAGGTAAAATTTGGTGGCTCGATGAAACAGGGCTACGCTCCACGCACCAGACTGGTACCACTTGGGGAGAAAAAGGGAATACTCCCTTAGTCAAGGTAAGCGGCGCTCGCTTTAGCTGCAACGCGATAACGGCCATCACCAATCAGGGGAGCCTCACCTTCATGGTGTTTGAAAGCCGTTTCACAGTGCCGGTTTTTCTTGAGTTCTTGGCGAGGCTGATCAAGCAGCAGAAGAATCAGAAGGTCTTCCTGATTGTTGATCGCCACTCTGTGCATAAGTCCGCCAAAGTGGAAAAATGGCTTTCGGGCAAGAAAGACAAAATCGAACTATTTTTTCTGCCCGCCTACAGCCCTGAACTCAATCCAGACGAATTGACAAATCAAGATGTGAAAAGGAAGATATTCCGGACTGGTAAAGCAAAGACAAAGCCCGAACTGATGAGTAAACTGCGTAGTTTTTTGCGCTCCAAACAACGCTGTTCAGACAAAGTGAAAAAGTACTTCAAGGGAAAGTTCGTCAGCTACGCCGC
>JAJDJN010000053.1 GCA_030267245.1 Desulfovibrio sp. OttesenSCG-928-A18 | reverse complement strand
TCGAGAGGTGCGATGGGTAAAGCAAGGGATTGGTCCAGTTCCTAATTCGGAGTGGATGGCTCTTGCCGCAAATCCTGAGAAAAAATATCTTCTGATTCGGTCTGCTGAAGAAGTATTTCCAACAGATGCCCTTGAAGAGATCAAGTCGGAACGAATGGTGACAATGGATGAGGAAGCGACATTTCCCCCGTGCCGTGTAGAAATAGTTTTAGGACTTGCAGGTCGTTTTTTTGTGATTTTACCAACAGGGATCACAACAAAACTGCCCTTTGCCTGCAATGCGCCGTTTATTCAAGACCCAGCTCGATTAAAAATTAAAGAACCTGATATATCCCCCACAAACCGCTGGCTACTTAAGCGAATTGGCGATCTTGCTGGTTCATCATTGTTGGCTTGGCTGAAGAATGAAGAGTTAAGACAGGAAGAAAGAGCAAGCGCTTACAATTTACTTTCCGATGTTGATAGGAAAGATTTTTCACTGGAGGGGATATGCGCCACGCTGGTCGAGGAAGCCATTGATGATGCCATATGCGAAACTGAATGCCTACTCACAGAAACTGGCAAATTAGCTTCCTGGGGCAGCTGCGCATCGGTACCCGACACTTTACTTAAAGTTTGGGATAGAGAACAAATTGTAAAGAACATCACCAATGACTTAGACATTCTTTCAAGTGCCATTATCCGTGCTGACCAGCAAAAACTATCAAACTGGCAAGCCATTCAGGCCGTCAACAAATCGCATCTACTTAGCACGCTAAAAGCTAAACGACTTCCCCGCCCAAGCAGTTGGAAGCGTTTGATGTTGCTCTGGGAATATTTATCGGAAGATGTTACCACGACCCGATATGGTTGGGGAGGGAAAAATCTGGATGTTCACATTGTACCAATCCAAGGTAGCGATCTACTATACTGTGCAAATGAAGTCTCGCGAATAGGTGAAAAGCGACTTCTGCATACCGAAGAGGATTGGTCTTTTTTGGCCGAATACCTCCTTGTTCTTGATCCCAACTGGCCTCGTTTTTTAGGAGAACAACGCAGAAAAGCGGAAGGTCAAAAAGATAATGATCTTCGTATGGTTGTAGAAAGCGCACATGATCTCCTTGAAAAACTGGGATTAACCCAAACAAGCGACGCCAGTATTCTGATTCGGCGCGTAGCTGAACAGCTATTCGCAAAAGAGGATTGTACGCATAAAGATTGTATCCGCCTTGCTCAGATAGCTGCGGCATTAAACGCTGATGTTTCTGAGGAGTTTGAATATATCAATAGCAATGGGTTACGCATCTACGTAGACGAATATGCTATTTCAAATGCTGCCCATAATCTTGATCTCTATATTTCAGAAGAATGGCTCAGTGAGCATATTTTGCATGATGATTATGACATAAGAATTTCATGTGATGAAAAAGAATGGTCGCAATGGGCAGCATCGACACGAAGCGGGTTACTAGGATTTGTGCCCATTGAGAAAACAAAAGATTCCATCTATGGACGTAGCCAAATTCAACGGTTTGCAAAAAATAGAGGATATGAAGGCGGCTTACATTTCCATTTTGTTACACACAATTTTATAGTGAATGATTTTGATTTTTCCACTGACCACTGGAATCATTGGGATAGTTTATCAAAAAACGATTCAAGTTTTTGGGGGAAATTATTCCTCTATATCATCAAGCAACCGGCGGCCTTTTGGTCAGATTGTTTGTCCTCCACAATTTCACAAATTGCAACCAGTGGAACGGTGCGGCAGCTATATTGTGACAATTTGCCGTCATCTTGGATCATCAAATTTCGTGATCTACCTTGCCTTCAGGATACGCGTGGAAATTACCGGCAGCCATCAGATCTACTTCGACGAACTCCAGATACGGAAGCATTGCTTGATGTTGAACCTTTTCTTCACGCTGAATATGATACCGAAGCATTACGCCCATTGTTGATTGCCCTCGGGGTGAGAGATACTCCAACTGGCCCGACACGGATTCTTAGTCGTTTGCGGCAGCTCGCAACAGTTGAAAATCCACCACTATATGAACTCGAAAAATGGTATCATCGAATAGATAAAATCGCTGATAAGTGTTCTTCCGAGGAGTTTCAGGAAATTAGGGACGCTTTCACCCACGAAAAGCTAATACTTTCAGACAACAACGCATGGTGTATGACCTCGGAAGTTTTTTTGGCTGCTGACGAAGACGAAGCTCCGGGAGTTGCTGTTCTTCATCCATCTTTCACGGAATTTGTTATTTGGCGCAAACTAGGTATAGCAGAACGGCCTACAGGAGAAATGGCTCTCGAATGGTTAAGCAATCTGGAGTCAGGAAAAGCTCTTTCTACGGATGAAGCACGAAGAGTTCGTTCTTTATTGCCCCGTTACCCTGAACGTATTTGGAGTGAGTGCGGCCATTGGCTCAATCTTGAAGGGGAGTGGGTCCCAATCGATGAGTTGTCATATTCAGTGAGTATGCAAACATTAGTGCCCTGGAAAAATTTGTTCACAAAAATTAAAGCACAAACAGCAGATTTTCAAAAAATTCCATTTGAAATATCCTCCCGAACGCCTTTTACACGGCTTGCTAGCCTATCTTCCTCCATCCAGAATCATTTGGACAAGTCATTTCAAATGCTCACATCACCACAGGAGAAGCCGTGGCTCAACACTTTAGGGCATTGGATGAAGCGCATCCTTTTAGATGGTTCTGAAGAGGAAATATTACGAATCCGGAACTTAGCCAGCAGATTAGCGAAAACTCGCTGGCAACGAGTATCAAATTTGCGCATTGTTCCTTACATTGAAGGTAGACCAGTCGGTACCCCGCGCATTGTTGACGCCTTGTGGGATGATTTGTTTATTTACGTTACAAGTGAATCCCAAGCTAAAATGTTTAAGCCAATTGTTAATGCATTGGGACGTGAATTTGATAAGCCAGAATTAATCGATGCAATACAAAGTTGTTACGATCGTTCATCTACATTTATCAGTGAATATATTGCAAACAACTTTAAAATTTTATCCGAGGATGCCTTAGCCCCCACTATTCCCTCCAGCAAGCCGGATGAGCAAAAAAAAGAAACCGCTCAAGACGCGGTCACGCACCCACGAAACCTTGTTCCGGGTGAAGTTTCAAACGAGTCCCCTTTTGCTCCAATTGGTGAGAAGGGGCAAACGGCAGCATCTTTCACAGAAAACTTACAAGAAAATCCTGATGCCCTTGGGGGGGAAGTAAATTCTACTGAGGACTGCGACAATGGATATTCAGCCCCGCTTAAGCGTCCTCCTTCCCCTCCCAAGCCTTCGCTCATAGAGCGTTTCGCCTTAGCAAGTGGTTTTCAAAAATCATCATCCGGGCATCGTTTTTATCAGCCAGATACTGGCGAATACCTTGAGAGGGTGTACGGCAACAGCTTTCCCTGGGAGCGTTATTCGGCTACCGGTGAGTTGCTTCAATGCTACTGGGATAAAGATGTGTGCCTAGAAAATGAAGCTCTTCAAATCGGTGCGGATGTCTGGGATTTGTGTACGGAAAACCCGCAAAAATACTCACTTCTTTTATCCGACTCAGGGGGGGAGCCTGTTGAGTATTCTGGCGAAACCATTACAATTCTCCGCGAGAGGGAACAACTGAAAGTTTTTCCGGCTAATTATCGCGTTGTGTATGAACACAATACGAAGTAGGAGTAGCAAAATGCATTGGAGACAATTATATGGGAAATAAGCTATTCGATAGCCTGGAAATACGGCAATTTCGTGCCTTCGATTTTCTTAAAATCGAACAACTTGGGCACGTCAATTTGATTCTCGGTAAAAACAATGTAGGGAAATCAACATTACTTGAGGCTCTGTACCTCCACGCCAATATTGGCTCACCATTGGCCATGCGGACAATTTTAGATAACCGTAATGAACCGTACTCCACGGACTATACTGAATTTGAGGTATTGCCTGTTTGGAACCTTTTCCATGGTTATCCTTTTACGCATACAATTCGTGAATCTATTCAAATCGGTCGATTTGGTGCCCCGGATAGCGCCTTAACGATTTCATCCTCGTGGGAGCATCCAGATGATGAAGGCAGCGATGAGAGTATCGCCGTTCCAGAGTTTATTATTAAATATGGGGCAGTTCGAAAAACGGTAACACTTGATAAGCCATTTGATGAAGCACTGTACTTTTGGAATTTGCCCCATCACATGAAGCAGGAAGAAGAACTGGCTACTCCTTGTGTTTTTGTGATGCCAAATGGCTTTAATGGAAATGACTTGCAGGGATTGTGGGAAAAAATAGCTCTTACAGATGAAAAGAAAGATGTCCTTGCTGCACTGAACATCATTGACTCCAGAATTGAAGACTTCGCCATTATTTCGCCTAAAGATGAACAACCTTACTGCCGCTTAAGATTGCGCAACCACAGCAGACCAATCCCGTCAAAAATGTTGGGCGATGGCATCAATCGTCTCATCGGGCTGAGCATGGCTCTGGTTTGCTCAAAGGACGGCATTCTGCTTGTGGACGAGATCGAAAATGGCATTCACTGGTCTGTGTTGCCGGATGTATGGAAATTCATCGTCAAAGTAGCCAAGCGACTTAATGTGCAGGTGTTTGCCACCACCCACAGCAATGATTGCCTGCGGGCATTTCATTTTGGCACGAAGGGAGACACTGAAGTTCAAGGTATGGCCGTCCGACTGGAGAAACGCGACAACGAACTTCACGCGGAAGTTTTCGACGAACAGCGGTTGGCCGTTATCGTCAAAGAGGGGATTGAAATCAGATGATGGTCAACCGACTCATATTTGAAGGCGACGACGATAAGCACGTTGTCATGAACCTGCTTTATAACCACCAGCATAATGGCGAACGGCTTGATGAGCTTTTTTCGCCAAAGGCAAAGGGTGGCGTTGATGTGCTAATCAATACCCTGAATGAGGAACTGAAGGCCACAGACCTTGGCAACCTGGGCGTTATTCTTGATGCCGACACCAATCTTGCCAATCAGTGGGCGCGTGTTACCCGTGTGCTGAGTGCGCATGGTTGTCAAAACATTCCTTCCAGTCCCGGTTCGAATGGTACCATTGTTGTCACTAAGGACGGCAAGAAAATCGGTATCTGGGTTATGCCGGATAACCAACGAAACGGTGCTCTGGAAGATTTTGTCGGAAGCCTGATTGCCCACGGCGATGACCTTTGGGTTAAGGCCCAGGAAGATGTAAACAATATCCCAGCCAGCAAGCGGCGTTTCCGGCCAACCTACCTGTCCAAGGCCCAAGTGCATACCTGGCTGGCTTGGCAGGAAGAACCGGGAACGCGTATGGGTGAAACCTTCAGAAAAAACTATCTTGATCCCAACAATCCGCAGGCAATGACCTTTGTTAGCTGGGTCAGGCAGCTTTTGGCCTAAATGGAGAAAACATGACCACTCAAACCAAAAAGCTCATTGAAGTTGCCCTGCCCTTGCCGGAAATCAATGACGCGTCGGCTTATGACAAGATGCCCGGCATTGGTCCGCACCCCAAAGGTATTCATCAGTGGTGGGCGCGTTTGCCTCTACCCTCGGCGCGTGCGGTCCTGTTTTCATCTATAGTGGACGATCCCTCGTCCCATCCCGACAAGTTCCCCACAGAAGAAGCTCAAAGTGCCGAGCGTGAACGGCTTTTCGGCATAGTGCGCGAACTTATGCAAAAGAAACTGCACGAAAAGCCAGAGGTTTACGCCAGGGCACGAGCGGAAATGCTCGCCCATAGCGGCGGAAAGCTCCCGGAAGTCCTTGATCCTTTCTCTGGTGGTGGTTCCATCCCACTTGAAGCAGCACGTCTGGGATTTGTTGCCCACGCCGCCGACCTCAACCCTGTTGCCGTGTTGCTCAACAAGTGCAACCTGGAACTTGTTCCGCGCTGGCTGGGGCAAAAGCCTATCAATCCTAAAATGCGCAATGATGTCCTCAAAAGCCAAATCAGCAAATCTGGCGCATGGGGCCTGGCCGAAGATGTGCGCTATTATGGAGATGTGATACGCAAACGCGCCATTGAAAAAATTGGGCATTTGTATCCCAAAGTGACATTGCCGAAAGAATACGGCGGGCGCGAGGCCAACGTCATAGCCTGGATATGGGCTCGCACGGTGGCTTCTCCTAACCCGGTTGCACATGGGGCGCATGTGCCGCTTATTAGTACATATTGGCTTTCCTCAAAAAAAGGGAATGAAAAATGGCTGAAACCAATAGTTGATATTCCGTCTGGTACTTATCGTTTTGAAATAGATACAGGCAAACCACAAAATCGTGCAAAAATATCTGCTGGGACTAAAGAAGGGCGAAGTGGCTTTAGATGTATCCTGACAGATGCTGTAATCCCATTTGATTATATACGGGAAGAGGCATCCAAGGGTCGGTTACAATACAAAATGATTGCAGTTATTGCAGAAATCCAACGTGGAAAAGCCTACATCTCTGTGGATGACTCCCAACCCCGCATTGCTGAACAGGCACTTCCTGACGGCTATCCAGATACGGATATTCCTGAGCAAGCTCTCGGCTTTCGTGTACAAAATTATGGTATCCGCAAGCATTGGCAATTTTTCTCCCGCCGCCAGCTTACTGCTTTGACTTCACTCAGTGATCTGATCCGCGCCACCTCAAAAGATATTCGAGAGGACGCACAAGCGGCCGGTTTTTCCGATGCCGAAGCGGATAGCTATGTCGCAACAGTAACGACATTTTTAGCACTATCCTTGGATCGTTGCGCTGATTTCAATAATAGCCTTTGCAGATGGGCTTCCAGCAACCAAAAAGTGATGAATCTTTTTGGACGTCAAGCTATTCCAATGGTATGGGATTTTGCAGAAGCCAACCTTTTGGGGGAATCTGTAGGTGCTTGGAAAACATGCATGGAATATGTTGCTGATTGCATTGAAGCAATTGGGGGTACCCCTGTAAATGTCAGCGATGCTTATCAAATTGACGCCGCAGGAACCTGGAACAATGTACATGACATTCTTGTCAGCACCGACCCTCCATACTATGACAATATTGGCTACGCCGTGCTTTCCGATTTTTTTTATATCTGGCTCCGGCGTACCATTGGCAATCTGTATCTCGATCTTTTTAATACCATCGTTGTTCCTAAAACACCGGAACTCACCGCTTCGCCGGAACGTTTTTGCGGAAATAAAGAGCAGGCCAAGGAGCATTTTGAAGCTGGTTTTCGCAAAGCCTTTACTACTTTACGCGCCAAGATGGATGCGCGTTTCCCGCTCACTATCTATTACGCCTTCAAGCAATCTGACAAGAGTATGGACGACGACGGCGAAGGCAACAGCGAAAATACGAACAGCAGCGTAGATTTGACTACCGGTTGGGAAACCCTACTGGAAGCCTTACTCGGTGCCGACTTTCAAATTACTGCTACTTGGCCGGTACATGCTTCGCAGAAATGGCGGATGCGTTCGATGGACTCTAATGCCCTTGGCTCTTATATCATACTTGCCTGCCGCGCTCGCCCAGATAATGCACCACAATGCACCCGGCGTGACTTCCTGTCCGCTCTCAAAAAAGAACTGCCACCAGCTCTCGCCGCTCTGCAACAAGGCAACATTGCTCCGGTAGACTTGGCCCAGGCTGCCATTGGCCCTGGTATGGCGGTTTTTTCCCGTTATGCCAAAGTGGTGGAATCCAGTGGCAAACCCATGACTGTACGCACTGCCCTTGCCCTGATCAACCAAACCCTTGGCGAGGTACAGGCGGAGCAAGAAGCCGAATATGATGCTGATACCCGCTGGGCTTTGGCCTGGTTTGAGCAGCACGGCTTTGAAGAAGGTGAGTTCGGCGAGGCCGAAACGTGGTCACGCGCCAAGAATACGGCAATCAATGGTCTGGTGGAAGCAGGCATTGTGGCCGCTGGCGGCGGCAGAGTCAGGTTGCTTAAGCGTGAAGAACTTTCGGAAGACTGGAACCCGGCCACAGATAAACGCCCTACCGTCTGGGAAGCGCCCCAGCATTTGATCCGGGAACTGGATCAGCATGGAGAAACAGGTGCGGCTATCCTTCTGCGTAAAATGAGCGGCTCACTGGGCGAAATGGCTCGCGAACTTGCCTATCGCCTCCATAAAATCTGCGAAAGCAACGGCTGGTCCGCTGAAGCGCAAGCATATAACGGACTTGTGCTTGTCTGGCCGGAACTGACTAAACAGGCGCAAAATGTGTCCAGCCCACAGCAGCTTGAATTGAAAATATAGCCGTTACTGTACGAGGTTGCATTATGTCTAAAACTAATCATGCCCGCGTTGGCGATGCTCTTGATACTCTGAACAAAGGTTTGCGCCCTTTTGTGGAACGTGAATTACGCACCGCTTATGGCGACAAATGGCGGGAAACCGCAACCTCCATCCTACGCAAGGACAGTGGCGCGGTAAAATCTGCTACAGCAGGTGATATAAATTGGGATACCCATAATTTGCTTCATCTCATGTGGGAGAATTGGAGCGGCGTTTTCCGCAGCACCTTGGGGCATACCGAACGCGCCTTGGTAAGTGAACTGCGAGAAATACGCAACCGTTGGGCGCATCAGACTCCTTTCAGCAGTGACGATGCTTATCGCGCCCTAGACAGCATCGGACGCTTGCTTACCGCCATATCCGCCCCGGAAGCCAAGGAACTGGAAGAGCAGAAAATGGCTCTGTTGCGGGTACGTTTTGACGAGCAACGGCGCGGAGAGCTGCGTAAACAGTCAGTTGCACCCACCGAGGGAGCGCCCATGAGCGGCCTTAAGCCTTGGCGGGAAGTTGTCACGCCTCATCGGGACGTGGCCGGTGGAAAGTATCAGCAGGCCGAGTTTGCGGCGGACTTGTGGCAGGTCTATCTGGGCGAAGCATCTTCCGAGTACCAAAACCCGACGGAGTTCTTTCGCCGCACCTTTATTACGGAAGGCTTGCAAAAACTCCTGCTCAACGCTGTCCAGCGCCTTGGCGGTCAAGGCGGCGACCCGGTAGTGGAGTTGCAAACCAACTTCGGCGGCGGCAAAACTCACAGTATGCTGGCTCTCTACCATTTATTTTCCGGAACGTCTGCCGCCGAACTGCCCGGCGTTGACGAAATCGTTCAGAAAGCCGGGTGCAAAGTTGCTAACAAGGTTCGCCGGGCCGTTCTTGTCGGTACCAAAATATCGCCAGGCAATCCGGCAACTAAAGACGACGGCACGGTTATTCGTACCCTCTGGGGTGAAATCGCATGGCAGCTTGGCGGCAAGGCCGGATATGAAATGATCCGTGCTGATGATGAAAGAGCCACCAATCCCGGCGACAAAATGAAAGAACTTTTTAACCGTTTCTCCCCGTGCCTGATTCTCATAGATGAATGGGTGGCATATGCCCGGCAGCTACACGACGGCAGCCAACTCCCTGCTGGTACATTTGATACGCAGTTCACTTTTGCCCAAGCAATCAGCGAATCTGCCAAAGCAGCCAAGAATACCTTGCTCATCGTTAGCATTCCCGCCTCAGACAATGAAATTGGTGGGGATTTTGGCCAGCAGGCCCTTGTGCGCCTTAAAAATGCCATTGGCCGGGTGGAATCAAGCTGGCGTCCGGCCAGTCCGGATGAGGGTTTTGAAATTGTGCGCCGCAGGCTCTTTGAACCTATGCTCGATCCACAATCCTTTGTGGCACGGGATGCGGTGGCCCGCGCATATGTTGATATGTATGGAACACAGCACAACGAGTTCCCCTCTGAGTGCCGCGAAGCGGAATACGAAAGGCGCATCAAGCTAGCCTATCCCATTCACCCGGAATTGTTCGACCGCCTGTACAACGACTGGTCTACCCTGGATAAGTTCCAGCGCACACGCGGTGTACTGCGCCTGATGGCGGCAGTTATTCATTCCCTGTGGGAGCGCAATGACGGTAATCTGCTTATCATGCCCGCCACTATCCCCATTGACGACCCAGCCGTCCAATTCGAATTGACCCGCTACCTGGACGACCAGTGGACGCCGGTTATCGCCAAAGACGTGGACGGCGAAAACTCCCTACCTTTGAAGCTTGAGCGCGAAGCGCCCAACCTTGCCCGCTATTCCGCTTGTCGCCGTGTGGCCCGCACTATTTATATCGGCTCCGCGCCGACCCAACGCGCTGCGAATCGCGGCATTGATGACCGGCAAATAAAGCTCGGTTGCGTTCAGCCAGGAGAAGCCGTGCCAACTTTTGGCGATGCACTGCGTCGTCTGACCGATCGGGCAACATACTTGTATGTTGACGGCAGCCGCTACTGGTTTTCCACCCAGCCAACCGTGGCGCGTCTGGCCGAAGATAGGGCCAGCCAACTCCAGGAACATGCTGTGCAGGATGAAATCACGCGACGTTTACGTGATGAAGCCCGCAGTCGCGGTGACTTTAATAGGGTCCACGCCTGCCTCGGCAGCGGAGATATTTCGGACGAGCATGAAGCTCGGCTGGTTATCCTTGGTCCTGAACACGCACATGGCAAAGGGCAAGAGAGCAGTTCTGCTCGAAAAGACGCTCAAAACACTCTGGATCGCCGGGGAGGCAGCCCTCGCGCCTACAAAAACACCCTCGTTTTTTTGGCTGCGGATAGCTCACGCTTGGGTGAATTGCAAACCGCCGTACGCCAATATCTGGCTTGGAAGTCTATCTGGGAGGAGCGTGAACAACTCAACCTTGACCCGTTCCAGCAAAAACAGGCTGACACCAAGTGCAAAAACGCCGAAAAAACAGTGCAAGTCCGCATTCCGGAAACATGGCAATGGTTGCTTGTTCCTGGACAGTCCGATCCCAAAGGCGCTCCAGAATGGATGGAAATTCGCTTGCAGGGAAGCGATGCGCTTGCCGTTCGTGCTTCAAAGAAGCTAAAAATTGAGGAACTTCTTCTCGCGCAAATGGGCGGGGTGCGTCTGCGCATGGAGTTGGATCGCATTCCCCTTTGGCGTGGCGATGATGTGCCGGTGAAGCAGCTTGTGGAGGATTTTGCGACCTATCTGTATCTTCCGAGACTCCGCGATTCAGATGTGCTTATAGCAGCAATTCGCGAAGGTGTTCTTCAAACAAGCTGGCAAACGGATACTTTCGCCTACGCACAGTCCAAAAACGATACAGGACGCTATCAGGGGCTTGTGGGAGGTATTAATGCTGCCGTGCAAGCCGAAAGTGGAGCTCTTGTTGTAAAGCCAGACATTGCCGCTGAACAGCAACACAAGGATGCTGAAGAAGCCAGAAAGCGCAAGGAAACTGAAGCAGCTCTTGCTGGTGGGAGCATGGTATCCGGCGGGACGGGCGCAGTAGGCGAAGCTGGTGCTTCTGGCACAGATACAACCACGATAATACCCCCTCCGCCACTTGAACCGAAGGCTCCTGAATATCGCCGTTTCCACGGCTCTGTGCAGCTTGACTCATTACGCGTCGGACGCGATGCAGGGCGTATCGCCGATGAAGTGATCCAACACCTTACCAAGCTTGTAGGCGCGGATGTTCAGGTAACGATTGAAATTCAGGCCCGCTTGCAAGATGGCGCATCAGAAAAAACTATCCGTGATGTTACGGAAAATTGCCGCACATTAAATTTTAGCGACTATGGATTTGAGGAGGAATGAGGGGGATTGGCTCTAGCTGCACTTTTCCATCTTGTCGCACAAGATAAAATGCGGACATCATTACCTCTCGCTCTATATGTGGTGGAGTGAGCATATGGGGAGCGGTTCAATTCTCCCGAAAGGGATTTCCGTTGCTATGCCGATGTGTATTAGGTTTCGCGTAGAAAATAAACTTTCATAAAAATACTCTGAAATATCAAAGTATTATAATAAATGCTCAAATCCCCTTGGGGACGCCAAATTTGGGTATTACGAAGAACGGCAAGGTGTAAAAAACCTTGCCGTTCTTGCATTTTCAGCCG
>JAJDJN010000052.1 GCA_030267245.1 Desulfovibrio sp. OttesenSCG-928-A18 | reverse complement strand
CTACCACATCCGGCACGCCCCGGTCGAAAAAGACAGGCTCCGTGAGCCCGCAGGCCTCGTGGTGGGAGCGCAGTTCCCAGTCCAGCATCAATTCCGCAAAGGCCAGACGATCCGCCCACGGTAATGCAGTCCCGCCGATGGCAACCTGATCCTGGATGATGGCCCGCCCGGCCTCCGGCATGGTATTGTATCCGCCTCGTTGTAGGGCGGCGAGCAAAGAGCTTTTGCCGGAACCAGGCCCGCCGGAAATGATGTGTAATTTGTCGGATGTGTTCATGGAGTGCTCATAGCAGCATTCGGCTATTTCTCGTTAGTCCAGCCTGCGTTTGCCTTTCGTTTTCAGTTGATGCCCTTCGCCCCATTCATACAGGTTGTTGAGAGCCGGGAGAAGTCGGATACCATCTTCCGTCAGCGAATATTCCACCTTCGGTGGCACCTCATGGTACTGCGTCCGCAGTACAAGACCGTCTTCTTCCAGTTCGCGCAGGCATTTGGTGAGCATCATGTTTGTGACGTTCCCCAGGCTCCGCCGCAATTCGTTGTATCGAACTACTTTTTCCGTCGCCAGATTCCATATAATTGGCAGTTTCCATTTACCGCCAATCACCCCCAAGGTGTGGAGGATGGGACAGTTGCTTTCATAGAACGTGCCTTTTTTCGGCTTTGTAAAATCGTAACCAACAGTGTCTGCCATGGCGTTATCCAGGGTTTACAATTTGGGAAGGGGATAAAAAAGTAAGGATGAAAATTGTGAGTACTTGTTTTTTTCAACCTAGTCCTGATAAGCTCGTCAGTCAAGGAGCGTTTTTCCGGAAGACTCACTCTGCGGCAACGGTGAAAGCATCATAAACAAATTTCAAAATGGAGCTTCTAATGAACAAAAATCAGGAAAACGGGAACAGGCAAGTGCCGGGATATTACAAGTACTCTGTGGGCAGTTTAACGATTACGGCCCTTTATGACGGTTACATAAACCTCTCTTCCTCATTGTTCCACGGCATTGCGGCGGAAAAAATGCAGGGGCTTATTGCGGACAAATTCCAACCGCAAAACAAGGACGGCGTGCCGACAGCCGTAACAACGTATCTCATTGACAACGGCGAGATTCTGTTTCTCCTTAACGCGGGTGGAGCAAAGTGTGTCGGCACAACAATGGGAAGTATTTTGGGCAGCTTGCGTGCGGCAGGCTACTCCCCGGACGGCATCTCGGCAGTGTTGCTGACGCATATGCACTTCGACCATGTTTGCGGTCTGCTGGCCGCAGATGGTTCGGCTGCATTCCCGAACGCCACCGTGTATGTTTCGGAAAACGAAAGCCATTTCTGGCTGGATGAAAAAATTGCACAGGCCGCGCCGGAAGGAAGCCGCCCCTTCTTTGCCATGGCGGCGGACGCCGTGGCTCCGTATATCAGTAAAGGCGCTTTCATCACCTTCAAGGACGGCGATGAAGTATTCCCCGGTATTCAGACGATTCCGACCCCCGGCCATACGCCGGGGCACACCTCTTTTCTTCTCAATTCAGGGCAGGAAGAGATATTGCTCTGGGGAGACATCGTTCATTCCCACGCCATGCAGTTTACGCATCCTGAAGTGTCGAACGATTTTGACTCGGATCAGGCCCAGGCGATTACGACTCGTCAGTCGATATTCCAGAAAGCCGCAACGGAAAAATGGCTGATAGGCGGTGACCACCTTCCATTCCCCGGTTTCGGTCATATGAGGCAGGCTCCACAGGGCTATACTTGGGTACCTGTGGAATACTCACAACAGCTTATGGGTAACTAACCACCAAGCAAAGTTAGCCGTTCAGGGGAAACAAAGATTGCCCCTGAACGGCTGATGGCACTTACGCCGACCAGACCATGTGGTGCTCTTCGCGGTTGAAATCCGGGCTTACTTTTGTGCCGGTGATTTCAAATCCATTGGCTTCATAAAATCGGACAGCGCCGGGATTCTCCGCAAACACGTCCAGTTCCAGGCGCGGATAGAACTGTTTACAATGGGTAAGCAACTTTCGACCAATCCCTTGAGACTGCGCTTCCCCATCCACAAACAGCCCCGCGATATACTCTCTGCCGGTGATTCCGACGAAGCCCAGCACCTGATCGTTTTCATGGTAAACAAATACATCGGACGTGAGCATGGCTTCTTTCACCTGCTCAAATACGCCTTCCCAAAAAGATCGGGGAATAAAGGGATGCGCGGCAATATTGGTATTCAGCCAGATTGCCATAACGCTGTCGAGATGTTTTTCCTGGGCCTTTTCGATCATGTCATATTTTCCCGATGTCATTAACGAGCGGATATCTCTCCTCAGCGGTATGCACGGCCCCGCCCGGAGCCAACACGCTATTGAACAAGGTGAACGATTTCACCGTGAACGCGGCTGTGGTCGCATCATCGTACTTGGCTATAAAATTTTTCAGTGCGGATCTGCCTGCCCGTTTTGCCCTGCCCAAGGTGATGTGCGGCGAAAAACGCCCGTCAGGCACTTTGAGCTCCGCATGAAGAGCCAGCGCATCGTCCACCTGTTTTTTCAGGGCCAACAGAAGGGCCGATTCTACAACTCCCGCCCAGACAATCGCTTGCGGACGTTTATCGAAATAGCCAAGTCCTTTGACCTGGAGTGAAAAGGCATTCTCTGAAACTGTTCGCAAACCCGCCTTGATTACCGATACCTTTGCCAGCGGCACTTCGCCGATAAAACGGAGCGTGAGATGCAGATTATCCGGCGAAGTCCAGCGTATATCCGATAACTCCGTCTGCCGTTCGAGCAGAAGCTGGCGGACGGTATCGGGCAGCGTGATGGCCACGAAGAGCCGCTGCATTATTTCTTTCTCAAGGGCTTGCGTCATGCCATTGCATACCCCGCATCCGTTCATCTGAAAAGCCTTGAAGGAATTTGCAGGTACTTGCAGCACATTGCACGCTTTTCAATCGTTCATAAAATATATTGCAGCATCCTGAAACATGCTGAAATCACAGAGCATCGCGCATATTTCTTCAACATCCCGTGATATACTGCATTCACTTCAGAGGACAGGACAAGCGAGGTAGGCCCACCTTTTAGGTGTTCCCCTCACGTCCTGCCCTGCGGGGCTGACTTATTCGCGTTCCGCTCAACGTAAATTCAAGAGGTTTGACTCCATGAAAAGAATGATTGCCTTGGCGTTGTCCTTGCTCCTGCTCCCATCTTTCAGCGCCGCTGAAATGAAGGAGCCGCCGCCCCCTCTGGTCAAGGCCATCGCCAAACAGGAATCCGGCCTGAATCCTCTGGCCGTCAATGTGGCCGGAAAATCTTATTACCCGGCCACGCGGGAAGATGCGGAGCGGCTAATTCGGGAAGCGGTGGCAGCGGGTAAGTCCTTTGATGTCGGCAAGATGCAAATAAATAGCTGGTGGATGAAGCGTTTCTCCATTGAGCCATTTTCCCTGCTCGACTCTGACGTGAACGAGGCATGGGGAAAACGGATACTGGCCGAGGAAATAGCCCGGCACGGTTTGAACTGGCAGGCTGTTGGCAAATACCATTCACCAGATCCGGAGCGCGGCAGGCAATATGCCTGGCGGGTTTACCGTCATTATGCAGGCCAAAGCGCCTCCACTAAGGAGGCTCCCAATGCCGAGCAAAAAACAAGTCATCAAAATATACCTGACCCCGGAGGAGTTTGGAGAAATCCGGGCATCAGCCGACCGGGCCGGATTATCACTCTCGACCTTCAGTAAGCGGGTTTGTCTTGGCTTCACCGTGCCCACCCTGGAGCATCAGGAAGCCCGGCTGGAGCTTCGCCGCCTCAAAGGCGACCTTGGGCGGCTGGGCGGTCTGGTCAAACAGGCGCTGGCCAATGGAGCCGACAGGCAGACTGTTCACAGGCTGCTGCGTGAGCTGGATGCCCGGCAACGGGAAGTGCAGGCAGCCGTGGGGAATATCCGGTAATGATCAGCAAACGTGTCTTCACAAACGCAGATAATGACAATTATGCCCGTCTTGCCACCTACATCGCTGATGCCGGGCCTGCTGGTGAAAAATGCCTTATGAACTGGTGTGAAGGGATGCTCGGCGGCGAGGATTATGCGGAAGGCATTGCTGAAGCCAAGGACGTACAGGCGCGGAATACCCGTGCCGCCAGCAAGACTTATCACCTGGTTATCAGCTTCCGCCCTGAAGACGAGGAAAAGCTGACGCCGGAAGTCTTCAAGACCATTGAGGCGCGGTTCGCTTCCGCTCTCGGATACACCGACCATCAGCGCCATTGCGGCGTTCACAAGAACACTGCCAACCTGCATATGCACGTTGCCTATAATATGATCCATCCCGAAAAGTACACCTGCCACAAGGAGTTTCGCGATTTCTGGATACGCGACAGAGTATGTCGGGCCGTGGAGCGCGAATTTGGGCTGACGGTGGATCACGGTATTGAGCAAAGCTCTTCTGACCGATCTCGCGTCAATGAAAAAGCGCGGCAGGTGGAGGCGCACACCGGCCAGCAGTCCTTTGATTCCTACGCCAAGGCGCATCGCGAAGAGATACTGCACTCCTTGGAAGCCGCTACATCCTGGCAGGACATCCATGCGGCTCTGGCCACGCGCGGTATGGAAATAAAACCCCACGGCAACGGCTTGTCGATCAAAGACCGGCACAGCAAAAAAGCGACTCACGCCATCAAGGCCAGCGCCTTGGACAGAAGCCTATCTTTAAAGAAGCTGAAGGCCCGGTTCGGCGCATATCAGCCACCGCACGATCTGGATCGTGTTAAGGAGCTATCACGCTATACCGCCGAACCGCTACACCGCTCGCCGGAGCGCGGCCAGCTATTTACCGAATACAAGGCGGGAATTGAGGCCCGCAAGGCAACTCTGCAAACTGTCAAAGACCGGGAAGATGCCGCCCTTGCCGCCATTCGTGCCGAATGGGCGGCCAAGCGCCAGGAACTAGAGCGTAAAAATATAGCCAAGAAAAACCTGCGCAGGCTGTTGCAGATTGCCCGTAAGCACGAAGCGGAAGCCCTTGCCATAGCTAGGTTGTCTTTTCAGGAGCCTCGTAGAGCCGTGCGTCAGGAGATTCCGTTCACATCCTGGAACGGATTTTTGCAGTACAAGGCGGGACAGGGGAATGAAATCGCTCTGGCCGTGCTGCGTTCCCGCAAAGAGATTGTCGAGCCGGAACAGGCGGCACTAGCAAAAGACTGGTCACGGCACGGGCAGGAACGGGCCGAGTATGTGGTCAGGGAACGCGCTGTGCTGGAAATGGGTGGAATCAGCGGAAAGGCAAAAATCCGACTCCAGGCCGTTTTGCGTATGGAACAGGTGCTTCAGCAAAACAGGCTTGGAGTCACCGAATGCCAGCATCACGTTGACCGCAAAGGAACCGTCATCTTTTCTCTTCAGGGTGGAGCCCGCATAAGGGATAATGGCGAGGATGTTCTGTTCTCCGCCGGTAGCGAATCCGCCAAACAGGCAGCCTTGGCTTACGCTCGGAAGAAGTGGGGGAAAAACCTTGAATTATTCGGAAATAAGATTATGAAAACAGCCCAGCGGGAGAGGATTTCTCCCGAAAGATAACACGCGTTAGCAACATAGGAGGCTGACAATGGGCAAGGTTCTGTTTGTTCTGGAATTGCCAGAACCCAAACTGCGCAAAGAACATGCGCCGCCAAGCAAACGGCATAAAGATGCCACCAAGTATTCCCGCAAACAAAAGCACAAAGCGAGGCGGGACGAGGCTCCCGGCAATTCGGGAGCTTCTTTTTTGGGGGGAGTGCGCAGTATGCCCAATGGCCTATAGAAATTCTTTTTGCAGCTTTTTCGGGAGCGAGTTCAGCAGAATCTGATATGATTCATCAATCATTTCTTTGAGAATATTGTCAGGCACATCTCCGTCGAGCCGGACGGAATTCCAATGCAGCTTGTTCATGTAGTAGCCGGGAACGATGTCTTTGTAGTCCTTACGAAGCTCGGCTCCGTAGCTCGGTTCGATCTTGAGCGTGATAATGGGGTTGCCGTCCTTGTCCGTTCCCTGCATGGCGAACATTTTTCCGCCAAGCATATACCGCCAGGCTTCCCACTCTTCCTTGTAATCTTTCTCGCAGCCTTTCTTTGCCAGGCAGTAGGCATCAAGCCAAGGGTATTTCATAAGTATCTCGTGGCCAGATCAATGGCCGGGAACGCCATTCGTGTCTGCGGCAAGGTTTTATTTACCGGCCTCACGTTCGACAACAGCATCCACGAATTCTCCGGGCCTGACATTCAAAGCAGCCGCAAGGCGTAATACCATGTCGAAGCTGGGCTGCTTCTTGCCACTTTCCAGGCTATGTATGAAAGAATGTACCACGCCAACGCGCTCACTCAGCTGTTCCAGAGTGAGGCCCCTTTCCTGTCTGTATGCACGAAGGACAACGCCGAAGGCATCTGAAGATTTTTGCTTTTCTGCCATTCAGGCAAAATAGCGGAGTACGAGGCGTTTGTTTTGCTGCTATTGGTGACATTTTGCACCAATAGGTGAAAGCGTCACGCATAATAGTGCCCACGATAGCGTGAGCACAAGGGTAAAAATGTTACAGGCTATGCTTTACAGCCAGAAATGTTCTCACCGCTTCCTGGACTGTCAGAGCGGATGCGGACAGTGCACGAGTATGCGGATTCTGTGTGCAATCCACTGCTCCGACGTACTCTTCGCAGAGCGTAAACATCATGCTAATCAGCTCTTGTGCCTTCTGCTCGAATTGTTCATTTGTTGCGGCCTGTTGTTCATTGTGTGTTCCCATTTTCATCTCCTAAAGATTGGAACAGGCCGTATGGCGCGCTTTATTACCACTGCATAGGTTCAACTTCTTGCAATACATAGTTTATACTCCATGAATGGAGTATATGTCTGCCCGGGAGCGGTTATGCGCACAATCCAAAACAAGCACGCCTTGCGGCTTGCCAGACAAGGATTGCGCATCAACCTGCACATGGCGCAGTCACAAAGCAGCGCATGTCATCCTCGGGAGGAACTCCTGGAGACAGGCACAAAAGCACAGATAGTAGAGGGATGCAGGAATTGCGCTACAAGTCAGCGCAAATAGTGTGCAGAACTGCTCAAAATATAGATTGTTCGTAAAACGGTGTGGAGATCTCAGGCCAGGCCCACATGAGCTTCTTTCAAGCGGATGGAGTAAAGCCGGAGCCAGCTTCCGAGTCTAGGCTGGGGCGCTTGTGCCCACGGATGGTTGAAGGCTGAAACCCAAAACGCTTACGGAAGCGAATGGCAAAGCGTGATTGCGACTCATAGCCCACATCGAGGGCTATCTGACTGATAGGCCGATCCGTGGACTGAAGAAGCCGCAGGGCATACACCATTCGTGCTTCCGTCAGGACTTCCCGGAATGTTGTGCCTTCAGCCGCCAGATGGCGGCGCAACGTCGCCGGACTGTGCCCAACTTCTTTTGCAACTACCTCCTCAGACCAGCTTTCTTCAAGTCTGGTGTTGAGAATACGGCGGATACAGGAAGACAGAGTCCTCTTTTCCGTAGTACCGTAATAAACCCCCTGTAATGCCAGCCACACAAGAATTTCTGTGACCCGATGCACCGCAACCGCTTGAGGCAACTCACGCGCTTCAATGGCCGCGTAGGCGCTGTCAAAAGCATTTGGAAAGGTGCTGCCGTCATTTTTGAATATATGGGCAGAGGGCAACGGGGAATAGTTTTGAACCTTGGAAGCAAACTCTTTGATAAGCTCCATATCCCATGTCAGCCAACGCTCTTCATAAATTCCGTCTTTCGCCAGATGGTTGGTAACATTGACCGTCTGCCCTGCGGCAATGGCGATAGCTTCCCCTTCATGGACTGTCCATTCGCCGCGGGCGGTCTGGAGTGTCATTTTGCCCCGGCGCACCAGCACCAGAGCGGGTTCGTCCATGTCCATACTAAGTACATACAGATCGCTCTTCTGAAAAACATCAACGATCAGCCCCACGCCTGGCCGTCGCAGGATGTCCCTGATTTTATCGGAATGTTCGCTGACGCGCTGTGCCATGATGGTTTGCTTTTTTTCTGAACTATGTACCATGATTTGTGCCTGAACCTTGTTGTTTTTCCGGGTAACGAAACTCGGCTGCCGGGCTGATGTGTGCAACCGGCAACCGGGTTTTCGTGTTAACGGACTTACATGCACTCTTTCATAGTACAATAGCCATTGGGTTAAAGATATGCAACGAGTGCCGCCGCGATTTCCATTTACCTGACAAGATGCTCAACAAACCAATCACGGGCCGCTGCCGAAGTCTGGTCAAAGCCTTTCACATACGGATCGAAGTGCGTCATGCCTTCCAGCACGATCAGCTTTTTGGGATAGCCAGCTCCGGCATAGGCCTTGAACGCAAGGTCGGACGGCGTGGCGTATTCTTCCGTTGCCACCAGCATCAGCATGGGGGTGGGGCTGATCCGGTCAATAAACGCTCCCGGCTCAAACTCACTAACCATTTCGACTGTGCGCAAAGTAACTTCATTCTTCCATGAAGGAATATACGCCTTGGCCATGCCCGTGAACCACTCCCAGGCATCCGGCGAAGCCATCAGTCCCATGCCGTCAGGATTGTCGGTAGTGATAGGGAACATGGCTGGAGCCTTGCCCTGCGCACGGTTCAAACGATCCTGAGCGAACAGCTTTTGCAGTTCCGCAAGTTTGTCGGGTCGCACTAAGCGGCGTATGGTTTCATACCCATTGATCATGGGCACCTGGCTGACTACGGCCTTTACGCGGCGGTCAAGAGCGGTGACGACGATGGCAAGACCGCCGGAATAGCTTGATCCCCATACGCCGATCTTGTCCGGATCAGCCTGTGGCAAAGTACTGGCAAAAGTAATCGCGTCGCGGAAGTCATGGATCTGCTCCCACGGGCTGTTTTCCTGCCGGATTTTTCCGTCACTCGCGCCAAAATTGCGGTGATCATAGACCAGAACACCAAGACCGGCAGCGGAAAAAACTTCGGCGTAGGCGTCAAGGCGCATTTCTTTTAGCGCCCCCATGCCATGAGCCATTACGATAATGGGAGCCTTGCCGGAAGTTTTTTGCGGCGGATAATGCCAGCCGCGTAGAATGGTGCCGTCCGTAGTTTTGAATTCCACATCCATTCTGGCGATTTTTCCCTGCGCGGCATGAGCGGTGTCCATAGTCACACCTGAAGCAAAGGTGAAAGTTGCCGCAAGAAGCAGAAGGCAGAATGCCTTACTGATTATGGTTGATACAGAATTCATTATTTTCTCCTTTACATTTAGCCCTCTATGAGTGCCGGGCTATACAAGTTCCAGCGCAAGTGCAGTGCCTTCACCTCCACCAATGCAGAGAGAGGCTATGCCGCGCTTCAGGTTGCGCTGTTTGAGGGCATTAAGCAGCGTGACGACGATTCGTGCCCCGGAAGCGCCGATGGGATGCCCCAGCGCGAGAGCGCCGCCGTGGACATTCAATTTTTCATGCGGGATGCCAAGCTCCTGCATGGCCGACATGGGAACAGGGGCAAGGGCTTCATTGATTTCGAGCAGATCCACATCAGCCATTGTCCACCCAGCCTTATCCATAACCTTGCGGATAGAACCGATGGGAGCAGTGGCAAACCATTCTGGCTCCTGCGAATGGGTCGCATGGGCAACGATCCTGGCGATGGGGGTGAGGCTTCTTTTCTGAATTTCCACTTCAGACGCCAGCAGAACGGCGGCGGCACCGTCGCAAAAAGCGGAAGCTGTAGCCGCAGTCAGTCTGCCATCCGGTTTGAAAGCAAGCTGGAGTTCCGGAATATGGTCGATATTGATGCCAGGCGGAATTTCATCTATCGCGATGCGAGCCTTGCCCTTGACGGTGTCAACCTCTACCGGGGCGATCTCTGCCGCAAAAATACCGTTCGACGCCGCCTGTTTTGCCCGGCGAGCTGATTCTTGAGCAAAGGCGTCCATCATTTCACGGGACAGATTGTATTTTTCTGCCGTGTCTTCGGAAAACATGCCGAGAGTGCGGCCATCGGCATTGTCGATGCCGTCACGGAGCATATGATCTTGGAATTCCTTCGAGCCTTGCTTAACTCCTTTCCGAATGACGGCCAGATGCGGAGCATTACTCATGCACTCCATACCGCCAGCCGCCACAACTCCGGATGAACCGGCCCGGATGGCGTCATGGCCGATCATGATGGCTTTCATGGCCGAGCCGCATACCTTGTTGATAGTAGTGGCTCCCGCATCCAGTGGGATACCTGCAAGCATTGACGCCTGACGGGCCGGGGCCTGACCTACGCCTGCGGTCAGGACATTGCCCATGATCACTTCGTCAATGCCATCAGCGGGCATTCCGCTTTCTTCCAGTATGGCTTTCAAGGCAGCGGCACCGAGTACGGGGCTGGACAAGTCGGAAAATTGCCCGCGAAACTTACCTATAGGGGTTCTTTTTGCCGCTGTGATAAAAACGTTGTTCATGTGGTATCTCCTTTTGTTTTCGATCCAGAACCGGGATGCGGAAACGAGCCGTGAGGCGAATTCCGCCTTTGTCCTGAATGGAAAATAGGACAGTAATAGTGATGTTGCGCTGCCTTTTAGCTCAATTTCAGCGCCGAACTGCTCATATGCTGCCGCTGCCGCGCTATGACAAAAAACCTTCCAGAACAGGGAGGGCTGTTCCGGAAGGCCTTTCATAGATGGAAACAAGATGTTCCCGATTACATGCTATAAATCCGCTCCCGGCGCTGCCGGTGTTTTTCCTCGTCGAAGTTATCAATGGCGCTTTGCAGTTCAGCGATCATACGTTCCTTTTCTTCAGGGAATTTGCCGACTATGGGCGTATTCACCGTCACATGGTGCGACAAAATCATGGTGTTGATGTTCAGGTTTTTGAGAAAGGTCAAAAATTCCTGCGTTCGTTCAAGCTCGGAGGTTTCCACAAACTTTCCGTCAAGAACGTCCTGATACAGCATGGTGTCCTGAAAAAGTGTCAGTGACGGTATGGAAATCGCGGCGGGCTTCAACTGATTGAACAGTTTGGCGGTAGCCAGCGCGTTCTGTTCACACTTGCCGCTGCCAGCCAGGCCCATCATATAGAAGGCGAGATAGCTGATGTCCGCTTCTTCCAGTTTCTTCAACTGTTCCAAAGCGTCTGCTGATGTGACGCCTTTGTTGGCCATCTTCAAAGTTTCGTCATCGCCGGACTCCACGCCAACATAGAGATCGTTGATGCCGAGGGCGCGCAGTTCTTTCAACTGTTCCACGGTCTTGTTCTTCACATTGCTGACGCGGGCCATCATGGTGATAGTTTTTACTTTAGGCAGGTACAGGTGGATCATTTCGGCCAGATTTTTGAGCTTGTCGAAACTCAAAACAAAGGCATCAGCGTTGAGCAGAAAAATTCTGTCCGTGTTCGGCCTTGTTTTTTCCAGTTCCCGCAGATCTTCTTCAATTTGCGCCATAGGTTCGGGCCGGAATTTCACGTCCATGTAGGAATTGCAGAACCGGCATTTGTGGTGCGAACAGCCTACTGTAACCTGAAGCAGTACGGTGTTCGCCTCATAGGGCGGACGGAATATTCTGTCTGAATAATGCATAATTGTATCCTAATGTTAACATTGCTGATGATTATTACTCCGCAATCCTGCGCCAGAGCAGTTCCGGGTGATGTACTTCACCGTCAAAAACCATTGGGTCAGACTTGAGAGTCAGCAGATTGCCGTCATCAGAAAAAGTGATATGCCTAAGTTGCTTTGTGCCCACCCAGTTCGGAATGAGGGAGTATTTCAGGAAATGCGTTACAATCTGCTGCCTGTCGTCCGTTTCGTAACGTCCGCCGTAAGCAAAATAACTGGCGGCCGCAGCGGCAAGCTGCTCTTGTGTGCCTCCGGTTATATCCGGGTTGCCGAAAGGTATTCTGTTGCCTCCCATCATC
>JAJDJN010000051.1 GCA_030267245.1 Desulfovibrio sp. OttesenSCG-928-A18 | reverse complement strand
TACGCTTCAGCCGGATGAGCCTATTATTTCTTGGTGTTCCCATTGGTAGTGACGCCCTGATGTGGAATATGCATAGAATTTATGGAAAGGAACGCCTTCCTTTGCTTTTGAGCGGTTGGGTCCCTGTGGATTTATATACCATATACATCAGAGATGATATATTTTCAGAGCCAATAGGTGTTTATAGTCAACCCCTTATTGCATTGAAAAAGATACAGCCTGAAACTGCACTTGAAGAGCATCTGCTTGAATCAGTTGAACACGCCAGAGAATTGATGACGAGAAAACACCCGGGTACCAGAGATGGGAAAATGCTTCTGCAGATACTTGAAATGTTGTCCACCCGTTCATCGTAAGGCCGTCAGGTCGGATAAAAAGAAAGTGCCGCCTCTGCCGCCGATTGATGGATGACTATATTGTTCGGGCGAGTGGTCATAAGGCTTCCGTATGTAGCCCGGCTGTTCCTTCATGTATTCCATGCTGTTTTTTTGAATTCAAGCATAATCAATGGGATCGGTGAAAAATTGCTCGCGCACCTGCTCGGGCGAGCACCACATGAGTACATCCAACATGGAAAGATGGGGAATGAAACTGTATGGCGCGCAGTCATAAGTAAAAGATGGCGCTCTGATAAAGGCGAGTTCCATTCCCCTTTCATGAAACTCTTCAGCTACGTATATTGCGCGGCCATTTGGCGGGTTGATATAGGTGCCGGCACCCAACTGCGAAGCAATTTCTAAGGTCCACTGCCCGGAGTGCTTAACTGCGGAAAAATTAAAGTTATGCTCAGAGCCGATGACTGGCGCAAAGGGGAGTGCCAGATACTCACAGATGACCGCAATAGAATTTATACTGAGTTCCCACAACAGATCGCTTGGCGTACGGGAAAAAGTACTCTCAACAAGTTGCACTACAGCGCTGTAGTATGGTGCGCGTTTTATCCTGTAATGATTTAGCTTTCCAATGAGTTGCAGGGCTACGTCGCTATCGGATATAAAGCGGATTTGATTGATCTTTGTTTTTTGTGGCGCACTATGAACAGGAACAGTTACATACTGCCAGGATCGGGCGGGATGCAGAATTCTGTTTCTGTTCATCCAGCCGTTTTTTGTGTATTGCAGAAAATCCAACACCACCCAGATGTCCGCGCGCGCAATCAGGTTGATATAGCCAAGATAGGGGAACAGGTTCGGCTGCATGGCCGCCACCACCGGGCGGGCCATATTGCCGCCGCTTTTCGCCTCCTGAGACGGTCTCATCATCGGGCGCTCTTGACAAGGGATTGCAGGCGCTGCGCTATATGGCGCGCCGAAAGCCCCGTGCGTTCACGAAGATCCTGTCTGGTCCGGCCGCAGTCGGTGCAAAAACCTGTCAATCCGGTCATGGCAAAGGCCGTGCCCTGCCCATTCCCGGCCAGCACCTCCGCGACAGCGCCGCCAAGGCCTCCGTATACGCTGTGTTCTTCAAGGGTCAGAATCGCCCCGGTATCCCGGGCGCATTCAAGAATGCAGTCCCGGTCTATGGGTTTGACCGTGTGCATGTTGATGACTCTGACGTCCATGCCCAGTTGTGCCTGGAGCAGTTCAGCCGCTTCAAGGGCTTCGGTCAGGATGCCGCCCGAAGCGATGATGCTGGCGTCGCGGCCCTGGCGCAGCAGTGTCGCCCGCCCGGGGGTGAACACATAGCCGGGCTCATAGAGCTCCTTTTCGCCGTTCCCTTCCACACGCAGGTAGGCCGGCCCCTCAAGCGCATACATGGCTTTTACGGCAAGGCCGGCTTCCAGCGGAGAAGAGGCGGTCATCACCACCATGTCGGGCAGACTGCGCAGCAGGGTTAGGTCTTCCGTGCCGTGGTGGGTTAGCCCCATGCTGTAGGCGGCAAGCCCGGTGGAAGAAGCCACGAGCTTGACCGGGAGCCTGGCCGCGCACACGTCATTACGAATGAATTCATAGGCGCGCATGACCAGAAAATTCGTCCGGGTGTAAACGAAAGGGATTTTTCCGCAACTGGCCAGGCCCGCTGCCGAGGCAACCATATTGGCTTCGGCAATACCGTATTCAATGGCCCGTGTAGGCATTTCCACGGCCATGCGGGCCAGGGCGCCTTCCCGTGAGTCGGCGGTCAGGGCCAGCACTTCAGCATGTTCGCGGGCCAGATCATAGATGGCCTGAGTAGCATGAGTTCTCATATGCTCTCCAGTTCCCGGACGCTGGTTCCGGCCTCGGCGCAGCAGAGCTCCAATTCTTCGCTTTTCGGCGCCCGCGAATGCCAGTCGGGGTGATTCTCCATGCAGGAAAAGCCTTTTCCCTTGACAGTGCGGGCAATTATCATAACCGGCCTGCCCCCGTCCGTCGGCAGTTTTGTAAACAGATCCAGCAGGGCGCCATGGTCATGCCCGTCCACTTCGGCAATGTCCCAGCCAAAGGCCCGCCACTTGTCGGCTACCGGCTCAATGGGCGTTCTGAAGCCGGCCTGCAGTCCGTTATAGTCGAGGATGGCAATGAGCTTGTCCAGCCCGTGGTTGGAAGCGAACAAAGCCGCTTCCCAGATGGAGCCTTCCTGCGACTCTCCGTCACCTATGATGGCGAAGGTTCTGTATTCCTTCCTGTCTATCTTGGCGGCAAGGGCGGTGCCCGTGGCAAAGCAGAGACCGTGACCCAGGGAGCCGGTTCCGATTTCAATCCCGGGAAGTTCGCGGCAGGGGTGTCCGTGCAGGCGCGACCCGGTGTGGTAGAAGCTCATCAGTTCTCCAGGGGGAAATAGGCCCGCTTCCGCCAGCACCGCATACAAGGCGGCGCAGGCATGACCCTTGCTCAGTATGACCCGGTCCCTGTCCGGCGACCACTCCTTCTGACCCCGGACAATACCCCCCAGGTACAACACGGTGAGAATGTCCAGGCAGGAAAGCGCGGGCGCCATGTGTCCCGTCTTTGACTGGTAAAACATTTTCAATATGGTCAGGCGCAGACGTTGCGCGGCGGCCTTTAATTCTTGCGCGGTCATATGCAGTCCTTATGTAATATCCGGGCTAAATGAAATTCACATGAGCCTGGTCCACTTCAAGATAGTGTTCCAGCACACTGTTGCGGCTGGCGTAGCTGCACACCGGTCCGCAGTCCGTTGCAGGGGTGAGTGCGGCCATGCGCGCCGTTGTGCGCGGATCGAACCAGGCCTCTTTGAATGATTGTGCTCTCAGGTCGCAAAGAAGGGCTTTGGGATTATAGGCCTGCGACATACACGCATATACCTTGCAGTCAGCGGCGATCACCGTGATCATAGCGCAAACCAGGCAGCGCGTGAAGGTTGCGGGCGTATTCTCGCCGGGCCGCAGTTCATCACCGTAGGCTGCGATTATCGAAAAGGAATCGTCGGCCAGATCCCGTTGCGCTCGATCCAGTTGCCGCATCACATCCGCCTTTATTGCGTCATGCGCGTGTCGCTCATTGGTCAACATGGCGGAAAACTTTACGTTATCAACTCCCAGCTCCTTGATCAGTCCGGCAGCCTCATATACCCGGGCGGCATTGCCGGGATGGACCACATAGTTGATGCCAAGAACGCAGTCGCCGCTTTTGATTCGGGAAAAGGAACTGATGTTGTCCAGTGTTTCGGCAAAGGCAAGGGGAGAAACACCACGCACCAGGCTGTATGTTTGCGCATCCGACGAATCAAGGGATACCCGCACCCAGCGTGCATGGGCAAAGCTTTCCGCCGCCTGCCCGCGCAACAACTGGCCGTTGGTGATCAGGGCCAGTTCCACCCCGCCTTCCCGCAATCTGCGCGCGGCCTGACAGCTTGCCGGATGCACCAGAGGCTCGCCGCCCCCGCTGAAAGTAACGGCTTTTACGCCCATGGATATAATATCATCGGCAATTTCCAGCAGTTTCGTCTCCGCGATGCTGTCGATACGCTGAAAGCTTTCGCGCGTGGAGATCTTGTTCTCTTTGTCGCCATTACCGTAAGTGCAGTAACTGCAGGCATGATTGCACATGTTTGTGGGCTTCAGGCGTATGTTCACCGGCGCGCCTCGTTCACCCTTTGCAAGGGCGCGCAGGAAATCATGCTGGTGCAGCAGCTTCCATGGGGTGTACCGGGAGGGTCGCATGGTCATTTTTCTGCAAGGTCCTTACAGTAGGCGTCAACAATTTCTAGCGGGTTTTTTGAACTATACCCGCAAGCCTTGGCCAGTGAAGCGTCAAGACAAAAAGGCCGGCCCTGCGCTTGCCTGATTGGCGAGCTTGAACCAAGACGCTGGCGAATCCGCGTGACAATGTCGCCGATGCGGGCGCCTGTATGGCATGCCAGGACAATGGCCCCCTGGGGGGAATCTTCCATCCCCGCCAGATGAACCACAAAAGCGGCAAGATCGTCCACATGCACGAAGTTGGGGCTTACGAAGTCGGGAGAAAAGATGCTCACAGGCTCATTACGCGCCAGCGCTCCGGCGAGTTCGGCCAGCCACACTCCTTTTGCGCCCTTGCCCACGACCCCCGGCATTCTTAGACTCAGGCAACTGATGCCCTCGGCCTCGCCCAGCAATACTTCGCCCATGTATTTTGTCATGCCGTACATGTCTGGCTGGATCCGCTCGCTGTTTTCGCTGATGGTCCGGCCCGCCATGTCGCCATACACGCCTATGGACGAGAGGTATATGACCCGGGGCACGGCTGTGCGGAGCATGAAATCCCTCAGGTTGCGCGTGGCGTCGACGTTATCGCGGATATACCCCTCGGCGCCTGGCCTTGCATATGGCAGGCTCGCGGCCGCGTGCACCACAAGGTCAAAGCGTTCATCGCAGGACAGGGGAAACTGCAAGTCATGCAGCAACAGCGACAGTTCAGCCTCCGGTTCCCGCCAAGGCCTTCTGACAAGGCCCGTGACGGCAAAGCCGGCGGCACGCAGTCCCTCCGCCATGGCCCGGCCGATAAAGCCGTGCGCGCCTGTTACGAGTACTTTTTTCATTGCCGGCCGTCCTGTGTGCGCTGTTCCGACTACATTTAGCACCAAGGCCTCACCATTGCCGCAAGGCCCTGAACACTGTTTCCAGCTCCCGCTCCGTTCTGTCCGGACCGCTTGGCAGGATGAGGCACTCCCTGCCCAGGCGCTGTGAATTGGGGTAGGCGCTTTCAGGCAGATGCCTGAAATGCGGTACCGTGTGCAGGGGCTGATAATTGGCCCTGGCCTGCACCCCGTGCGCTGCCAGATGCTCGATCAATGCCTGGCGCTCTGAGCACATACATTCGACATATAAGGGAAATTCTCCAGATTCAAGGTCGAATTCCGTCAGCCGTAGCCGTTCGTTTCCGCGCAGTTCCTGTCTGTAGCGCTGGTAGAGTTCGATACAGGCTTTCATGCGCCGTTCAAGGCTGTCAAGCTGCGTCAGGGCTATGGCGGCGGGCAGATCCCACATGCGCAGGTTTCCTCCCCGCATTTCCCAGCTTCCGGCGTAAACATCGTCAGTGCCGTGCAGGCGGGCCAGGCGCAGGCGTTTTGCCTGTTCATCGTCCCGACTGGTCACGTAACCGCCCTGGCCGCAGCAGATCATCTTGCCCATGGCCAGGGAGAAGCAGCCCATGTCCGGACCCGTACCCAGCAAGCGCCCCCCCGACCTGCTCATAAAGGCCTGGGCGGCGTCTTCAATTACGGTGATGCCGTGCGCGGCGGCAATGGCGCGAATTTTGGGCATATCCGGCGACTTTCCGTTCAGGTGCACGGGGATGACGATGCGCGTGTCCGGGCTGATTGCTTTGGCAAAGGCCTCGGGGTCCATACTGCGGCTGTGGGCCGCAGTGTCCACAGTAAGCACCCGCGCCCCGAGCAGCAGCGGCGCATTGGCCGTGGCCACCCAGGTCTGATCCGGAACAATAACCTCCATGCCCGGGCCGCAGCCCGCTTCAAGCAGGGCGATTGTAAGGGCCGCGGTTCCGCTGCATGTGGCGACAACATGCCTGACCCCGAGCAACTCGGCCAGGCGCGACTCCAGCAGCCCGGTAAGCGGTCCGAGGGTCATGCGTCCCTTTTGCACGGCGTCATACGCTGCCTGCGCGGCGGCTTCGCCAAGCTCCACCCGCCACCAGGGGATCATGTCGGTCATTGCCTTTCCTTTACTGGAACAGTTACCTTTGAAATGCTTGCTTAACGGCTGGCAAAGCTCGCCTGCGAGCATTTCAGGGCAAGGATTTGAGGACAAATCCTTGCGGAGAAAATACAATTTTCAAAGTGAATTTGCTCCATAGCCGCGCCCGGACAGGGATATCGGCATATGGGGGGTAAGGGGCATCATGCCCCTTGCGGGATCCAGGGGCAGCGCCCCTGGCGGGAACTCCAAAGGGGGCGGCGCCCCTTTGGCCGCTTAAGGCATTGCGGCTCATATAAAATTCACATGCGATCCCGGATCCCGCAATTCCCACAAATAGGCGTTGATCGGGTCCATGCGGCAGTCGGTGCGGCAATCGCTGATATCCATATTTCCCGCGATGTCTTCCATGCTAGCCAGACGTTTTTCGCCCAAAAACACATCACGGGCCGATTCTTCGACAAGGTTGCCGTATAAAAAGCGTTCTTCGCCGATATGGCGCAGGCAGCCCCAGACATTTCCGCCGGAGTCGGCATAGGCCCAGAAGGGCAGGGCCAGGCAGCGGCCGTAGGGCGCTTTTGTTTCGCTCAGCCGTTGCATGGCTTCATGTCTGAAAATGACGGTGAACCCGTTCCCGTTATATTGCGAAAGCGCCTCTGACAGTTCGGCACAGTCGGCATAGCTCAGGTCTTTGTAAGCTTCGTGCAGGCTCTTGCGGTGCCTGGAATAGGGCTTGACCACCAGGTAATCCGCGCCGCAGTCCCGCACCAGTTGCGCCAGTCGGGCAATTTCCCGCCTGTTCTCCGGCAGCAGGAGCGTTTGCACGCCCAGGGTGCAGGCCGAGCCCGAATCCCGGCCTATGCGCGCCGCCTCCTCAAGGTTGCGCAGCACTTGGGCAAAGTCTTTTTCACTTGTTCCGTGGACGCGGGCATGGGTTTCAGCGCTGCCGGCGTTGCAGCTGATTTTTATCCAGCTTGTGTGCGGCAGCACGGCCCGCGCTGTTTCAGGGCGCAAAAACACTCCGTTGGTGGTAAAGGCCACATCAATACCCGATTCTTTCGCCGCTTCGGCAAGGGTGGGTATTTCCCGGACCAGAAAGGGCTCGCCTTCACCGGCGAACATGACGGACTTCAGCCCCAGAAGGCCCAGTTCCCGCAGCCGCCGCGCAAGTATGGGCACGGGCAGGGAACGGGTTCTGTAGCCCATGAAGTCCATGCCGCAGAAACTGCAACGATGGTTGCAAGCGCCTGTCGGACTGATTTCCATGTACAGGGGCGCGATATTTTCGCCCGCAAGCCAGGCCGCCACCCTGGCGGGATGCAGATGCAGCTTGTGCGTGTCTATGCGATACGGATCCGGCTTCATATGAAATTCACGTGCGGTCCCGGGTTGCGCAGTTCCCATAAATAATGATTGATGGCCGACATGCGGCAAGTGACGTGGCAGTCGCTTATGTCGCCGTGCCCGGCGCACCAGGCCAGCTTTTGCCTGCGTTCTTCGCCGCCGAACACTTCGCTGATGGGCTGGTCCAGAATATTGCCCATGCGGTAGGCTTCTTCGCCGTAATGCCGCGTGCAGGTCCAGGCGGTACCGTCGGTGCTGACATCGCAGCAAAAGGGCAGGGCAAGGCAGCGCGTATATGGCGCCGCGCGGCTGTCGGCCCGGCGCATGGCGTCATGCCTGAAGATAACGGAAAAAGACCCTGTATTGAGCGCCGCCAGTTCCGCCGCCAGTTCGGAGCAGTCGCCGTAGTGCAGGTCCAGGTAGGCGGTTTTCCCGCTCAGGGGGATGACCGAATAGGGCTTGATCACAAAATAATCCGCGCCCAGATCGCGCACCCGCTTTGCCTGCGCAAGGGCTTCGGCCTTGTTTTCCGGCAGCAGTATCATCTGAAAACCCAGGGTGCAGGCGCTGCCCTGCTCTTCCCGGATGCGCACGGCCCGCGCCATGTTGTCCAGGACCGTATGAAAGTCTTCGGGTCTGGTGCCGTGCACGAAGGCGTAGCTTTCCGGGCTTCCCGCATTGCAGCTCACCTTGAGCCAGCTTGCGTGGGGGAGCACGTCCCGGGCCTTGTCCGGCGTGAAAAAAACCGCGTTGGTGGAAAAGGCCGGGTCAATGCCCGCCTCCTTTACCGCCCGGGTGATCAGGGGCAGCTCCTTGTGCATGAAGGGTTCGCCTTCACCGGCGAACATTATCGCCTTGACCCCGGCTTCGGCCAGTTGGCCGAGTTTCGTGATAAAGGCTTGCGTTCGCAGAAAATGCTCCCGGTAACCGTAAAAGTCGGCGGAACAAAAGCGGCAGCGGTGGTTACAGGTGCCTGAAGGGCTCACTTCCATATATATGGGCGCGATATCTTTGCCGGCCAGCCAGTCGGCCACCCGCTGGGGGTGCAGATGCAGTTTGTGTCCGTCTATGCGAAAAGTATCTGTTTTGGTCATTGTGGTCCCCCTGTCGTCATCAGGGCCTGCCAGAGCTGTGGAAAAGACTCTTCATGCCGCGCCCTGCAATACCAACTCCGCCCGCCACCGGCCACTGTGCGTGAGAGCAAAGTTTTCCAGGGGCGGAAATAATATCTGGGATCATTTTTGGGCGCTTCGGCACCCGCCTGCTCCGGAATATCAAGCAAATCACATACCAGGCTTGTAAAATGATTGATGCTGCGCCCTTGGGCCAAAGCTGCATTGCGGACCATGGAAAGGGCTTTCAGGAATACTTCCGGGGCCATGACAGCGGAACCGAAACTGCATAGCACCCCGCGTTCCAGCTTGTCCAGCAAGGCGGCAAAGATCAGAAAGTCCCTGTGGGACGCGGTTCCCGTGGCTCCTCCATCAAAGTTCGGGTGCGCATGGATGATGTCATATCCGATGCTGACATGCACCGTCACAGGAATGCCCAATTCCCATGCCCTGGCAAAGAGGCTGAGCTCTTTGTGCACGTATGCCCCTTCGGCCAACTCTTTGCCCAGAGCCTCGCCGAATCCTTCGCCTCTAGCCGCGCCGGCGTTGACGATCTCATTGATCTGTCCTGTTTCGCGCCACATGCCGAAACGCCCGTCCTTAATGTAGCGGGCAACGGATTCGGTCGTGGTCCCGCGCAAGGCCAGTTCATAGTCATGGACGGCCATGGCCCCGTTAACGGCGATGCCTTGCACGAAACCCTTGTGCATCATGTCAAAAAGATAGCGCTGCACGCCCGCGCGCAACACGTGCGCGCCGCATAAAAAGAGCGTATTGGCTCCGCGCGTTCTGGCGCGCGTCATCGCATCAGCCGCTGCGGCAATGGCGGGCGCGATGTGGCCTGTGTAAGCCCGCAAGGGCAGGACAAAACCTTCGCGCAGGTCGTCATCCCGCTCGGCAAGGGGGCGCAGAACCAGCCCGGATGGGTCAAAAGCCGGGTAGCGGGCGCTCATTTCAGTATGGCGGTGATAAAGCGGTTCATGGCGTCCCGGGTGACGGCCTTGGCATTGCCGATGCTTTCAACCGCAAGGGAGCCGGCGATGTTGCCGAGAAAGGCGGTCAGATCGGCTGGCAGTCCCAGTTTTGCGCAGAGCAGGGTGACGGCGAACAGGGCGTCGCCCGCGCCCACCCGGTCCACCACCGAAGCGGCCATGGACGGAGCCCGCTGCAGATTGTCCGCATCAACAATGGCGCAACCGGAGCGGCCTTCAGTGACCAAAACGTATCTGGCCTTGAGCCTTTTGCGCAGGTCCGCCATCATGGCTCCCTGGGTCAGGGCGCTGTTTCTGTATTCCATGCGGATCTCGTGCCCGGCCAGGGAGACGAAATCCGCTCTGCCATACCGGCCGATGGTGTGATAACCCCTGTTGCCGGCATTGGCCTGGGTGTTTACAGCCAGAAACTTGTCGCAGGCCGCAAGGGATGCCGCTTGCGCGGATGTGATGCAGCCGTTGCCGAAATCCGCGGCCACAACCAGGTCTGCCCCTGGCAGGTTCCCGGCCAGCAGGGATGAAAGCGCCGCTTCGCATTCGGGGGTCTGCCCGCTTGCATCCATGTGGTATATTTCCAGATGTTTCTGGAAGCTGTAGCCGTCGATAATCCGTATTTTACGCACGGTCGGCGATGATTCAGCCACTGCGGCGTGCAGTGCCACATTGGGCTGCAATCTGTCGCGAAACATGGCCTCCTGACCGTCGTTTCCCAGAACGGTGCACAGGGTGACAGACGAAACATGCTGGGCAAGATGGTTGGCAACTGCCGCCGCTCCTCCGGCAAAGCATTCGGATGACTCGTGCCGTAAAGCCAGAACCGGGTCTTTGGACGAGGCCCCAAGGGGGCTACAGTAAACATATTCGTCGATAATGGCGTCGCCGGCAAGCAGCACCGACAGGGAGGCAAAGCGGTCCATGGCCGTAAATATCCTGTCCAGCGAATATCTTTTGCGAAATATGTTCAGATATTCCCGGCATTCATCCGAATATGAGGCCAGGTATTTGTTTATCAGGTGCGAGGAGGAAAACACAATGTCTTCGACAAAGACGAGTTCTCCGCCTGTTTCGGCTATGGCAGCCGCTTCCCGGCGGATTTTCTCGTCGGTGAGATCCCGGAATTCGCCCCCCTTTGCAAATACATCCGGTTTCAGGAGGCGTATGGTTTCTTCGGCGGTGGGCCATTCGTTAACGGCCACGCTTGTGACGCAGTCCAGAGAGGCCACCGCTTCGGCCCGCAGGAACTGATGGAAGGCCGGACGCCCTGGGCCCTTGTCCACGTAGCGGTCAGGGGTGATCGTGACCACCAGGACGTCGCCGAGTTCGGCCGCGCCGCGTAAATAGCGGATATGCCCGATGTGAAGCAGATCAAATACGCCGTGGCAATGCACGATGCGCTTGCCGGATTCGCGAAGAACGCGGACCTGCTCCGCAAGCAGGGCAAGGGAGGGGCAAAAAGAGGAGTCGGTCATGATTGGTCGTTTGTTGGTTGTGTGACTGCGGCAATCAGGGCATCGGTCCAGTAATGCAGCACGGCGGCATGGACGGGTTCGATCAGTCCGTAGGTACCAGCGGCGATGTGCATGTTCAGGTTCCCCAGAGAGCGGCTGGTGTTGGCGGGGCTCATTCCGGTCAGGGTGATGGCGGACAGGCCCAGTTCCCGTGCCGTCCTGAGGGCGGCGACCACATTGGGCGAATTGCCCGAACTGGAGACAACAAGCAGGCAATCACCGGGCAGGGCGCTGTTGCGCAGGGGGCCGGCGAAGATCTGCTCGAAGGATTCGTCATTGCCGTAGGCGGTCAGCAAGGCCGGGTCTGTGAAGACCCGTGCGCGCAAGCCGGTGTTTTTGCTCACGTCCGCCGCAAAATGGCTGCACATGGCCGCACTGGCCCCGTTGCCGGCGCAATACAGGCTGGCCCTGTTGCGCACCACGGCCTGCGAATGGTCGAGCAAGCGTTCGAAACCTTTCTGAACGGACAGGGAGGCGCCTTGGCCATCGCAAAAGGACAGGCTTGCCAGGGCCTCACGCAACTGCAGGCGATATGCATCCCAGGCGCTGACGCCGGGCTGCCGCGTCCCGTTCATTTCGGCTTCCACGATAAGGGCCGATTGCTGTAGCGGATGGGTGCTTTCCAAGATATATCCTCTTCTACGGTTCAGGCGATTGCCATCGCCTATCAGATTATCTTCCCTCCGGGCACGACCCGGGACGGAAAAAACTTGAGCTCTTATCCCGGAACATGCGTCCGTTAAAAAGCACCCGTGCATCATCCCGGCGCCTGCCGCTTGCCAGCGGCCAGCACGCTTTCGTAAAATGCCCTCAGTTTCAAACCTGTGGCCTTTTCCCCATAGCATTCGGGAAACACCAGAGACTGCCTGGCCCTT
>JAJDJN010000050.1 GCA_030267245.1 Desulfovibrio sp. OttesenSCG-928-A18 | reverse complement strand
TGCTCAGGTTGTTGTAGGACACACTAACAGTTCGCAACGACGTCATGTTGCTCAGGTCAAGGTTGCCCTCAAGCTGCATAGACGGCACATTAATTGTGTACACCCGGTCTTCACCGCCCGCGCAAACCCAGTTAACGCCGGTCCAGTCGGAGCTTGTCGCCGGGCTGGGATTCCAGTTCAGGGCACCGGACGGGTCATTGACCGTAGCGGCGGTGTTCAGACGGCTTTCGTCATTGGCGTTGTAGTTGGCGGACATGGCGGGATTGGCCGTTATCAACAACACAATAAGTACTGTAGTCAGACAGGGCAAAGCGCGGAAGGGACGTACAGCATTCAGGACGGACGGCGGGATGCAACACATGGCAAGTCTCCGGGTGAAAAGTAAAAAACGCCCAGCCATCCGGCCACAGACCGGAAAACGGGGGGAACCCATCTTTCCGCATAGAACAAAAAAAAGAGCCGGGGTGCGGCACAGTGTTCTTCGGCACAAGAACTTAGGTAATGCCAAAGGCTGATGCCGCGTTTTGACTGTATATCATGGCCCGCTCTTGTTCAGTAATGTCGAGCGAATTCACAAAAGCAGTACATTCCTGATAATTCTCATATGGGTAGTCGGAACCAAAAAGGATTTTGTCCATGGATTTTTGACTACGCAATAGGGCAAAAACACTTTTGGAGAAACAACCACTCACACTGCACCAGACGTTGGAGCGCCAATAGTCGCCGGGAAGTTTCGGGAGTTTGTATCCTGAGCACTTGCCTTTGATTTGCTCGTCCATACGCTCCACGACCATGGGCAAAGTTTCACCCATATGTGCTTGAATTATCTTGATATTAGGTAATTTATCGAACACGCCGGAAAGAAGCAATCTTACCATGAGGATGGAAGTCTCTATGGCAAACCCGAAAGTGGAGCCCGCAAGTTCATAGCCGTATCCTTGCAGTGCGGGCATAACAGGCAAGGTGGGGTGGATATAAACAGGAATATTCAGTTCAGCCGCCGCTTCCCATATGGGAGAATAACGAGGGTCGTCCGCATATGTGGCTTCATGGTAAAAGTGCGAGTGAACCTGCCAACCAACAAATCCCAAATCCTTCACGCAACGCCTAAGTTCCTTTGCGGCAGCTTGGGGGTCATGGGGAGCAAGGGCCGCCATTCCTCTAAACCGATCTGGATGCGAGGCAACCATTTTTGCCAGACCGTCATTCATCTTTTGCATGGCTTCTACTGGTTTTTCCCCAGCAGGAAAAACATCCAGCGGCAATGTTGAACTTAGAAGCTGAACATCAACCCCGGCTTCATCCATGGCAGCGATGCGCTTTTCCCCAACTTCCAATAACATGCCAGGGTCCATACGCATGGTCGGGTCAGGTTGAACATCACCCCAAAGGACGAGAGCTTTGGTTTCGGGATTATAAAGAGGAGGTGACTTCCTGCCATGCAGCCATTGAAAAATGGCCGGGTCAAGATAATGCGCTTCAAAGTCGATAACGCGTTTCTGCCCGGAAGACCGTTGACCTTTGGGCGTTGTTTGCTTTTGAGGATCTGCGGCAAAGGCGGTTCCGGCCATGGGGACAGAAGCCGCCGCCAGGGCCGATACTGCGGCACACTGGATAAATTCTCTTCGTTTCATACTCCCTCCAATCTTTTTCCGAATAGGGATAAACCATTAACGGGAAGCCATGATACGATATGTAGCTGTCAGAAAACAGTACGGTGCTGGATATTTCTTTACCCTTTACGTGAACGGGAGGGGGAAGGCAATCGCGGTTGCAGGTTCTTGACCTGAAAATAAGCCACTCAGGCAGGAAAAACAGAGGTGCGGCGCCCATGGCGGGCTTTCCAGGGGGCCGGAGGCCTTTTGCCGGCCTGTCCGGGGCCGGGCCGGGGCGGGTCACAAGCGCGGCGCCGCTTCCTTTTCATAGCTTCTGGCGATTTTGTCCACATTCAGGCTTCTGGCCATGGCGTCGAAAATACGCCGGTAGGCTCCGTGCTGTTCGTATATGCGTTCATGGCTTCCGGATTCCACCATATGGCCCTGTTCCAGCACGTAGATGCGTTCGGCGTCGATAATCTGGGAAATGCTGTGCGAGATTATTACAACGGTGCGGTCTTTTTTGATGGCGTCCATACTGTTCTTGATCTGTTCCGTGGCAACGGCGTCCAGGCTGGCTGTCGGTTCGTCCAGGAAGATGATCGGCGGGTCCTTTAAAAACACCCTGGCAATGGCGATTTTTTGTTTCTGCCCGCCGGACAGGGACAGGGCGGAGCTTTGGTAGCCGTTTTTCATGGTCATGACCTGATCGTGTAAAAAGGCCTTGCGGGCGGCTTGGCTGATCTCCCCGGCGCTGGCCTCGGGTTTTCCGTAGCGGATGTTTTCTTCAATGCTGCCGTTGAAGATATGATTCTGCTGCAGCACCAGACCGATGTTCGCCCGCACAAAGCTCCTGTCGTAGCTTTGCAGGGCGATGCCATCGAGGAGGATTTCTCCGGAATCGGGCAGGTGGAAGGTGTCCAGCAGGTTGATCAGCGTGCTTTTTCCGGCGCCGGACAAGCCGACCAGTGCGGTGATTTTTCCCGGCAAAATGCTCATGGATATGTCGTGCAGGGTCGGACTTTCGTTGCCGGGGTAAGTAAAAAAGACATTTCTGAGTTCAAAGCGCCCCTGAAGGCTGTCCGGGCGGTAGCTGCCGGATTGTTCCACTTCCCGCTCGCTTTCCAGAATGTCAAAAAAGCCTTCGGCATAGATCAGGGCGTCGTTCATCTGATCATAAAGCAGGTGCAGCCTGCGTATTGGCGCTGAAACATTGTTGAAAAGCAGGATATGGAACATGATGGCCCCGATGGTCATGGAGCCGGTGAGCACAAAATATGTCGTGAGCAGGATGATGGCCACCACCCCAATCTGTTCGACAAAGTTTTTTGCGCCGTCAAAGAGGAAGTTTGTTTTCCGGATGCGCATCTGCTCGTCCGTGAGGATGCGCTGCAAGTGCATCTGTTTTTCTTCCTCGATATCCTCGCGGATAAAGGACTTGATAACCGGGATGGACTCCAGGATGCTCAGTATCCCCTGGCTTTTGTTCTCCCGCAGGCGTTTTATCCGCCTGCGGGCCGAGGTCAGCTTACGCGCCTGGGCTCTGCTTACGTAATAATAGACGGGCATGGTGCAAAAGCCCACCAGCCCGACATAGACGTTGGCATTGAACATGACGATCAGGGCGACAACGGCGTTGGCGAACAGGGGCACAATGTCGATGAAGAAGTTCTGCACCAGGCGCGACAGGCTTTCAACGCCTCTGTCGATGCGGGTCTGCAACTTTCCCGGCTGATTGGCGCTCGGGCTGTAGAAGGCGAGCCTGTAGGTCAGGATCCGTGAAATAACGGTCTGGGCCAGGTCGTGTGAAAGATATATGCGCAGCTTTTCTCCAAAGTACTTCTGGCCGAACTGCACAAAGAGATTCAGCAGTTCCTTGCTCAAGAGGACGATGGTGATGAAGCCGAGAATGGCGAGGCCCTGGGTCAGGGTCTGCCTGGCCCGGACCATGTCGCTGATGGAATCCACCGCATAGAGCAGAACCCAGGCATTGACCTGGGCGGTAAGGGAGCCGACCAGGGTAAGAAGCAGCGCCCCGATGATCAGTTTGTGGTAGGGCCGGGCAAAGGGTTTGATTTTTTGAAAAAGCGTGACCAGGGTCATGGCGGTCCGTTTTGCCGCAAAGGCGCATTACCTCGTTTTGTCGCGGTGCCCGGCAGCCCTGAAAGGGCTGCCGGGCGCCGCGATTTCATTCTTGAAAGCCTTGTCCTTGCGGAGCCAATACACTTTTTCAAAGTGTATTTGTGCTCTATTGCGGCGGGGAGCCGATGGTGAATTCGCCCGCGAGGACTTTTTTCGCGGTTTCTTTCAGACGCACGGTGATGCGTTCTTCTTTCTGTTGCGGGGTGCCAAAGTTCGTGAACAGCGTTACAAGCATGCTCACTTCTCCGCTGATGACCTGTTGGCTGCTGCCGTAATAATTTACCTCGACCTTGTACACGCCGGGAGTGGCCTTTTTCAGCATGAACTCCTCGGGGCCGTAGCCCTGGATGCAGTCTCTGCTGATGCTCCCGCCCTGTCCGCTCAGGGGGTTTTCATAGTAGGTTGCCTCGCCGCCCGGATCGGTTACCCAGAGGTCCATGTCCGTATTGTCCGTATCCCAACTGAGCACCACCCGCAGGTCAACGGGCAGGTTTACGAGCAGCCCGCTGTGAATGGCGTCGGTTTTCAGAGCTTTTTGCGAGAGCGCGATCAGGGCGTTCATTTCGGTCAGGGCGATGGTATTGATCTCGCCAAAGCGGTAGGGCCATTCCCGCCTTGCGGTTTCATGCAGCAGGTCTACGGCCTTTTGGGTGTTGCCGAGGGCCGCGTGCGCCAGGGCAAGATCGCGCATGGACTGCGGCTCATAGGGCGCAAGTTCAAGCACCTGCTCCAGTATGGCAAGGGCAAGGGCGGGCTCATCGGCCTGGATGAGGCGGTAGGCGAGCATGCGCAGCAGGCGTCTGTTTTCCAGATCCAGTTCCGCAATGTTCGAGAGCACGCGCAGGCCAAGTTCCTTCATGCCCCGTTCGAAGAAACGGTCGGCCGCGTCAAGGAAAAAGGCGCTGCTGTTGCTGTAGCCGGGTTTTTCATCCAGGTAGACGGCATAGAGATCCTTGTCCGCGCTGTCACGCATGCGTGCGATATAGGGGGCATCGGAAGTCCAGGGGCGCAACTGTATGCCCATGGCCGGCGCTCCCTGCTTGGGGGCCTCCTGTTCGGGAGCCGGAGCGGCGGCGCTGTCCGCGGCCATGGGCTCAGGGGGGGCTTGCATCCGGGGGGCGGCCCCCGGTGCAACGGGCTCGGGCTCGACTCCCGCTCCCGTTGCCAGATGTCTCCGACGCCGGTTCAGTTCGCTTTCATCCTTTCTCTTTTTCGGCTTTGCCGTGAAGTCGCTTTCCCACCATTGCACTTTTTTCCGCCACAGTTCCAAAAGGGCGCCCTCGTCCATGTAGCCCGTGCCCTGCTCCTGCTGCATGACGGACTGTATGGCCTGCACCTGAGCTTTCAGTTCGGGCGGGGGCGTGACATTGTAGCGGGCGTAATCTTCGGCTGTTTCCAGAACTATAAGCGAGGTGGCCCTGCTCACAAGGCCAAGCTCCTGCCCCAGGCGGGTGATGGCCTTTTTGTTGCGCTTGTATTCCCCTTCAAGGGCGGCAATGGCGTAGCCGCCCCAAAGCCTGGCCTGCAGGGGGGCCGTTGCGGCTTCGTATTTCGGGGCGTCCTCCCAGGCTGGAAGCGCCACGGGGTATTGGCGGCTGGTCCCGTCCGCGTAGTCTATGCGCAGGCCCAGCGTGCGCTGGCTGCTGCCGGCGTCTTTGGCAATCCATCCTGCCAGACGGCAAAGGACCTCGCCCTCTTCGGACAGGGCAGCGGAGGCGGACTCGGGATCAAGGCGCGCTTCCCCCCTGCCGGCCAGGGCGGAATCGTCAAGGCTGACGCGCAGACCTTCATGCAGCAGCCGGTTCAGGGCCTGCCGTGCGTCCAGTTGCAGAAGATCGATATAGGCCCCGCTACGGGCGGCGTGGCGCAGGGCCCGGGAATCAGCGTTCATGGAAGAGTTGACGGCAAAAAGTCGCTGCTTCCCCGTCATTTGCGGCAAGCTCCAGGCAGCCGCCTCGGGGCCGAAGTTCGACAGCCCGTCGGAAAAAAGCAGATATTCGTCGCAGTCGTCAGACGTTTTCCAGGCCGTAAGGTTCGTGCCGCCGTCATAGACCGTTGCGCGCAGGTAATCCTTCAATTCCGTCCAGTCGCCGTTTTTTATGCTAAAGGTCTTTGCCGCTTCAGGCACATCCCGCAGAAGTATGAGGCGCAGCTCCGCATTGCCCAGGGCTTTGCAGTAGCCGTCCAGAAAGGCGTATTCCCTGGCGTGATCCCGCCCCGCGCCGGAGCCGGAGGCATCCCACAAGAGCGTGACAAGGGAGGGCAGGGCGCGCGGCGCGGTGTTGCCCTGCACCAGGGCGGCCGTGCTGAAGTACAGGCGGTCGCCCCAGCGCACGGCTGTCAGCGCGCCTGCGAAATCCTGCGGCGCGGGCAGGCGGATGTCCAGCATACCCTCGGGCCTGACCTGACTTTTTTCTATCTTGCCGCTGTAGAATATGCCCTGGGATTGCAGGGTAAAGCCCATGTTGCCCGATTGCACGGCGGGCTTGCCCGAAGGGGAGGCGATGCGCACCTCCAGGGCAAAAGAATCAAGCTTCCCGGCAAAGCCCAAGGGCAGAGTGTAGTGCAGCTCGCCTTTTTCCGGACTCAGGGGCTGCATCACGCGCAGCAGCACCCGGCGGCTCCCCTTGGCCGGGATCGGGTACAGGCGCAGCCGGTAAGAGTCGCCCTGCACCGCCTCCAGCAGGGCGGGGTCCACCTGTTGGCGCGTAACCTCTTCAAACACTTCCTGGCCGCGTGCTTTTTCCACAACGCTCGCCTGGCGCATTTCCCCATTTATATCAAGGGCAAGGCCGCTGATTGCCTGCCCGGGCCGCAAGGGGAAACGCAACTCGCCTTCAAGAATGCGGTCATTGGGGTTGCTGAACACCATTTCCAGGGCGCTTTCGGCAAAACCATCCTGGATCGTGGTCTGGATTGCCAGGGAGCTGAGTTGCACCTCCCGCTCCGCCCCGCGCACGACCAGCAGCGGGGGCCGGGGGGCGGGATCCGGCTGGGGCGCTATGGCTCCCTCGGCTTCAAAGGGGCCAAGGAGCATGAACATCAAGGCCAGGGCGGCAAAAAAAATATTCTTCCGCTGAAATTGCACAAGAGACCATTGCATGTGGAACTCCCGAAAAAAATAAAAGGGCATGGATACAAAGGGGGAGAAAGGCACGAGCGCCATGGCGCCCGGCGCCGCGCGCTCCCGGACGATAGTCCGGCAGAACCCCGCTCTTTACTACAAGCTTACAAGAATTACTTTCAGTTTTGTCCGTGGCAGTCAACCGGCAATTGCGCATTTTTCGCTTTTGCGCCTGCCTTGTGGTTTTACGGTATATTTTTTGCCATGCGGTAATAAATATGCTTGATTGAATTTTACTAAAGGAGCGGACTGCGCTATGCTCATCCGTCCCTAAAAAGAAATCATTATTTTTATTAATAGCAGGAAGCGCTTTGATGCATACTTTTCAGAAGGATCCGTTGAGCCCGCAGTTGCCTCCAATAATCGAACATGTGCCGGCCGTGGTGCTCAGGCTGTCGCACGAGGGTGACGACTGGCGGACCTGGTTCATAACGCAGAACGTCTCCATGTACGGCTATTCCGTTGAAGATTTCATGTCCGGGGCCTACAGATGGATGGATCTTGCACATCCGGACGACCGGGTGCTTCTCAGCAAGACAGTCAGCGACTACGAAGCGCACAACATCAATTCCTTCAAGCTCTATTACAGGCTGGTGACCAAAAGCGGCGAAAGCGTGCCGGTGACGGAATACAATACCGTCAACCGCGCCCCCGACGGCAGCATCATCTGCTACGACTCGATCATCCTGAGCAACAGCCAGGATGAGGAGAGCAGACGCCTGATCGACGATCACTACCGCCAGCAGGTGGTGCTGAACGACATCCTCATGAGCCTGCATGATTCGGACCTGGATAACGCCCTGCAAATCATCCTTGACCGCACAGGCCAGTATCTGGATACGAGCCGGGCCCTGCTGTTCAAGGACAGCCCGGATCACAAGACCTGCAAGATTGTCTACGAGTGGTGCAACAAGGACATCAGCTCCGTCATGGCCCTGGATTACAGCATCACCTATGCCACCGGCATGCCGGAAATTTATATCGCCCTGCAGACCACGGGCAGCCTGCTGATCAATTACGGCGAGATCCCCGAAAACTGCAAGGAGGAGTTCGATGCCGAAGGTCTTGTGGCCTCGGCCATCTTTGCCGTGTACCTTGAAGGCGACCACTACGGCTTTGTCTGCTTCGACGATTGCGTGGTCGAACGGGTCTGGGATGAGGAAACCACCCGCTTTCTGAAAAATATATCCAATCTGCTGTCCAGCGCCCTCGCCCGGCAACGGGGGGCGGAACAGCTGACGCGGAACCAGAAAACATATGAAGCGATTCTGGATAATATAGATTCATATATATATGTGGCGGACCGGGAGACGGACTCGATTATTTTCGCCAACACGGCCTTTAAGAACACCTTCGGGCAGCAGTGCATCGGGCAGCGTGCCTCCCGCTACATTTCCCCCGCAAAAGTCGTGCCCGGGAACGGGCCGGGCGCGGACGCGGAGGGCGCGGCGGATTATCCCGAAGTGTTTTGCGAGCAATCCGGCGAATGGCTTGCCGTGGACTCGGAAGACATGACCTGGATCGACGGGAAACAGGTACGGCTGGTAACCTGCTATGATATCACGGCCAAAAAGCTCTTTGCCGATACCCTGGAAGAGAAGATCGAGGAACGCACGCGCGAACTCAAAAACATGACGGAAGAGGCGGAAAAGGCCAAGGAAAAGGCCGAGGACGCCACCATGGCCAAATCGCAGTTTCTGGCCAACATGTCCCATGAGATCCGCACCCCCATGAACGCTATCCTGGGGCTTTCCGAGCTGCTTGCCAACGCGACCATGGACCCGACCCAGCTGGAGCACGTGAAGAACATCCGGCGCTCATCCAATATCCTTTTGAACATCATCAATGACATCCTGGATATATCCAAGCTGGATGCGGGCAGGCTGACCCTGGTCGAAGTGCATTACAATCTGATGCAGACCCTGGATCACGTCTCGTCCCTGGTCAGGGGCATGGCCGACGCCAGGGGGCTGGAATACCGCTACACGGCCTCAAGCCCCGTATCCGTCTGCCTGTATGGCGATGACATCCGCCTGCGTCAGATCCTGATCAATATCCTGAGCAATGCGGTGAAGTTTACGGAACATGGATATGTGGAACTGGCGGTGGAGCTCACCGACGAGCATGTCCTGTTCCGGATCAGCGACACGGGCATAGGCATCAGGCCGGAGGATATTCCGCTTATCTTCGAACCTTTTTCCCAGACCGACATCCACAAGAATCGCAATATACAGGGCACCGGCCTCGGGCTGCCCATCTGCAGAAGCCTGGTCGGCCTCATGGGGGGGGCGCATTGACGTTTCAAGCGTCTACGGCCAGGGCAGCACCTTTACCGTTAGCATCCCCCGCGTTCCCGGCGAGGAAATCCTGCAGGAGCGCGACAGCGCCCAGGCAGCGGATTTTTTTGCGCGTGACGTCCAGGTGCTGGTGGTGGATGACATTGATATCAATCTGTATGTGGCCGAAGCCATGCTTGAGGAATACGGCATCAGGTGCACTTTGAGCACCTCCTGGGCCGAAGCCGTGGAGCTGGTGCAGCAGAAGGATTTTGACCTGGTGTTCATGGATCATATGATGCCCGGCATGGACGGCATCGCCACGACCAGGGCGATCAGGGCTCTGGGGGGCAAATATGCGGATCTGCCCATTGTGGTGCTTACGGCCAATGTTGTGGGCGAAGCCCGGTCCATGTTCGCGCAGGCGGGCATGGATGATTTTTTGCCCAAGCCCCTTGAAGCGAACAAACTCGGCGGCATTTTGCGGCGCTGGCTGCCCGGCGAGAAAATCTTCGAGCGCTGATTCTGAAAGTCGGGCAGCGCCATGCCCGGCGCCTGGCGTATTGTCAACGCCTGCTTGACGGCGAGCTTTGCTCGCCGTCAAGGATTTGAGGACAAGTCCTTGCAGAGCGGATACGCTTTTTCAAAGTGAATCCGTGGAGCCTGTGCTCAGCCGCGCAGGTATGGGATGAAGGGCAAAGCCCCTTTGATCAGAAAGGCCGTTGACGCCCCGAGCAGACTGCTGACCGTGGTGGCGCTGCGCAGCTCTTTTCCGCTGCATTCGCGCATGAAGGGCATTTTGAAGGAAAAAATGATCGGACAGAGAATCCAGGAGACCAGGACCGCATACACACAGGCAGCCGCCAGGCACAGGAAAACCTCGCCCTGCCTTGTCTGCGTGACTTCGGCAGCAAAGTTGCGCAGGATGTCCAGGGAATAAAAATGAATGGCCGCCAGTATCAACATCATGAAAAAGCAGTACAGCCCGAGTTTTTTTTGGCCCGGCGCGGGTGTTTTTCGCGCCAGAATGGCCAGGAACAGCAGGGAACCGGCCATGCCCAGAAAAAACATGGAATCGAAAAAGAAGGGGTAGACCATAAGTGCACGCGGCATGGGCATCGTCTCCTGCGGCGGATGTAGGCGGAACCGCCCGGCGCTTTCGCGCTTCTATGGCAGTCTACCTTTGAAATGCTTGCTTAACGGCGAGCAAGGCTCGCCTACAAGCATTTCAGGGCAAGGATTTGGGGGCAGCCCCTAAGGCGTGATATCCGGAACCCGGCACAAAAGCAACGCGGGGCTTGCGCCTTTGCCCGTCCGGGGCATATAACGGTGCGGTATTCAGGCCGGGGGCCGGGCCGGATCATGCTCCCTGCGGGGAGTTCAAAGGAGCGGCGCCCCTTTGGCCGCCTGAGCATGCCGTTGATCCGGGATCCGGCTGCTCCTTGCCGCGAACCAGCGCTTGCGCATCTTCAGGGGGTACCATGCTTGACCGGGAAAACAGAGCTCTTATCGCAATAGCCGGAACAAGGGAACTGTGCCTGAACCCGAAAATGGCCAACAGGCACGGGCTGATCACGGGAGCCACAGGCACGGGCAAAACCGTTACCTTGCAGACCCTGGCCGAAACATGCAGCGCCATGGGCGTTCCCGTGTTTGCCGCCGACATCAAGGGCGATCTGTCCGGCCTTGCCGCGCCCGGAGGCAACAAGGAGAGCGTTGTCAAACGGGTGGAGGACTACGGGCTTGCGGCAAAAGGTTTTTCCTTCCGCGCATCGCCAGTGCAGTTCTGGGATCTCTTCGGCGCCGAGGGCAGCCCGCTCAGGGCGCGCATCGGGGATATGGGGCCGCTGCTTCTGAGCCGGCTGCTCGATCTTAACGATACGCAGACCGCCGTGCTCACGGTATTGTTCAAAATGTGCTCGGACAGGGACCTGGAACTGGTTGATCTCAAGGATCTGCGCAAGCTCCTCGAGTACGCGGCAGCGCACAACAATGAGCTTTCCGCCCAATACGGCAAGCTGTCCACAGCCAGTATCGGCGCCATCCAGCGCGGGCTGATCGCCCTTGAGCATGAAGGCGCGGACCTCTTTTTCGGCGAACCGGCCCTGAACATCGACGATCTGCTGCAGAGCGAAGGCGCCCGGGGCGTGATCAACATCCTTGCCGCCGACAAGCTCATGCGCTCGCCCAAGCTGTACAGCACCTTTCTGCTCTGGCTCATGAACGCCCTGTTCACCCAGCTGCCCGAAGTCGGCGACAGGGACAAGCCGAAGCTCATGTTCTTTTTTGACGAGGCCCACCTCCTGTTCAGTGACGCGCCAAAGGCGCTGGTGGAAAAAGTGGAACAGATCGTGCGCCTGATCCGCTCGAAAGGCGTGGGCATGTTTTTCATTTCCCAGGTTCCTTCGGATATTCCTGATTCCGTTCTCGGCCAGCTCGGCAACAGGGTGCAGCACGCCCTGCGCGCATACACCCCCAACGATCGCAAGGCCCTCAAGGCAGCGGCGGCCTCTTTTCGCGCTAATCCCGCCTTTGATACCGAATCGGCCATTGCCGCCCTGGGCACCGGCGAGGCCCTGGTCTCCTTTCTTGACGCCAAGGGCGCCCCCGAACCTGTGGAACGGGCCTTCATCCTGCCGCCGGAAGGGCAATTGGGCCCCCTGGATGCCAAGGAGCGCGAAGGCATGTTCCGCTCAACCCTGGTATACAGGCACTACGCCGAAGCGGAGGACAGAACCACGGCCTATGAGATCCTGACGCAGAAAATGCGCGAAGTGCTCGGCGACAAAGAGCGCGCCGCCAGGGAAAAAGAAGAGGCCAAAGCCCGCAAGGAAGAGGAAAAGGCCCGCGCCCTGCGTGAAAAAAACGAAGCCCGGGAGCGCAGGGAAGCGGAAAAGGCCCGCCTGCAGGCGGAAAAACTGGCCCGGAAAGAGGCCGCCGAGTCCCGTCGCTTCTGGGGCGGAATGGCCAAAAGCGTGATCGCCCCCCTGGCCAAACGGGTGTTCGGCTCCCTTTTCAGACGTTGACTGAGGGGGCTTTGCCCCCTCAGACTCCCCCAGCAGGGGCAACGGCCCCCTGCACCCGCG